>NZ_FXAS01000002.1:0-269402 GCF_900177785.1 Cedecea sp. NFIX57
ATGGTTTCAAACTGGTACTGCTGCGGGGAAAGTTCTCTGAGCATGGCGGTCAGTCCGTTTTTTGCACTGACCTTATTAGATCAAAGTCCCGGCCTCACGGCCAGGACTTTGTCAGCAGTCTGAAAACCCCGGCATGCCGGGGTTTTTTGTTTTTACTCTTCGCCCTTCTTCTGGCTCAGCCCGTACTCACGCAGCTTGTTGGCGATCGCGGTGTGGGAAACCCCCAGCCGTTTTGCCAGCTTACGCGTGCTTGGATAACTGCGGTAAAGCTGAGTTAACACGGAACGCTCAAAGCGGCTGGTGATATCGTCCAGTGAGCCTTCCATTGCCTCTTCCCCCACGGCCAGGCTGGCCGAATCGAAGTCCGGCAGCAGGATGTCCTGTGGACGCAACTCGTAGCCTTCCAGCTGGGTTAAAGCACGGTAAATGGCGTTTTTCAGCTGACGTACGTTACCCGGCCAGCCGTAGCGGGTCAGCACGCTGCTTAAATCGTGAGACAGCTTAGGCCGCGGTACGCCCTGCTCGTCGGCAAAGCGCGCCACAAACAGTTCCGTCAGCGGCATGATGTCCTGCGGGCGATCGCGCAGCGGCGGCAGGTTCAGGGTCAGGACGTTGAGGCGATAATAGAGATCCTCGCGGAACTCGCCTTTCTGCACCAGCTCCACCAGATTTTTTTGCGTCGCGCAAATCACGCGGACATCAACATGCACTTCGTGTTCTTCGCCTACGCGACGGAAAGTGCCGTCGTTCAGGAAGCGCAGCAGTTTGGTCTGCATACGCGGCGACATTTCACCGATTTCGTCCAACAGCACCGACCCGCCGTTGGCCTGCTCAAAGAAGCCTTTTTTCCCTTCGACGGCGTTGGCATAAGCCCCGGCCGCGTGACCAAACAGTTCGCTTTCGATCACATCGTCAGGAATAGAGCCGCAGTTCAGCGCCAGATAAGGTTTCTGTGCTCGCTGGCTGCTCAGGTGGCAGGCGTTGGCCAGAAGATCTTTGCCCGTACCGGTATCGCCCACAATCAGCAGCGGAGCATTCAGCAGCGACAGTTTGCGGGCCTGCTCAACCACATGACGCATTTTCTGGCTGACGGCAACAATCTGGTCAAAGGCGCTGAAATCGCTGCTGGAGAGGTTCTGCAGCTGGCGCCCCATGCGCACGGTAGAACGCAGCATCACAACCGCGCCCACCAGCAGCGGCTGATTATCTTCGCCATCCAGATGAACCGGCGTGATCTCCAGCAGGAAATTTTGCCCGTGGATCACAACGTGTTCGGTATGGGAATCGTGCGGTTCGCTCTCCAGCCAGCGGGTAAAGTTAAATCCGCTAATCAACGTGCCCGCATTGTGGTTACGCAGGCGATCTTCGCTCTGCCCAAATAGCGCGCAGCTTGCCGGGTTAGCCAGCTCAACTTTACTGCGCATATCCAGCGACAGCACCGGCTCCGGCAATGCTTCAAGGAGTGCGCTCAGGGCACGGTGTTCTCGCTCGGAAGGCATCCACGGCACTTTACGCACGTCGGTAACGTCAGGGATGCGGCGAATTTCCGCCATCAGGCTGCTGAAAGATTCAAAATCAAGGGAGGAAAAATTAAGGTAAATACGCCCGATCGGGTCAATTTCGATACCGCGTAAATCAATACCACGCAGCACTAACAGATCGAGCAGTTCACGAGTGAGACCAAGGCGGTCCTGACAAAAGACTTCCAGACGCATGCAGGTGACCTTATGTTACGGAAAACGGCCTATACGACCTCCAGCCGGGCTGAAGGTCCTCATAGAGTTGCAGGGATAATAACGCAGTTAGCCGTTGGCAAGAAGATGCCTGTCATGAAATGTTGACACTAAAAGACAAACCACTGGTCAACAAGCACGAAATTTATACGTGAGCTGTAAATAACAAAGGGCAGCCGAAGCCGCCCTTAGGGTCAATGATACAAATTCAGTTGGCCGGTTTGTTTTTCCCGGAGGCCAACGTCTCTTTCAGCTGAACCAGAAGCTGTTTGCGGAAATCGCCCAGCCGGGGCTTGTCATCCTCCAGCCACGGCAGCGGACGACAGAGTTCCATCGCCTTAATACCCAGACGGGCAGTCAACAACCCGGCCCCAATCCCCTGCGCGGCGCGAGCCGAAAGTCTGGCGGCAATGTCCTGCGACATCCAGTCCATACCAACTTCACGCACCAGTTCGCTCGCCCCGGCGAAAGCGATATTCAGCAGCACCAGGCGGAACAGGCGAATACGGCTGAAATAGCCCAGTTCGATACCGTACAGCGTGGCAATGCGGTTAATCAGGCGCAGGTTGCGCCAGGCAATAAAAGCCATATCCACCAGCGCCAGCGGGCTGACGGCGATCATCAGCGTGGATTCAGCGGCAGAGCGGCTAATTTCACGCCGGGCCTGCGCGTCCAGCACCGGCTGAACAAGCTGAGCATACAGCGCCACGACTTCCCGGTCGTTGTGGGTTTCATGGATCGAAGCATACCAGCGCTGCAGCGCAGGATGACCTTTATCCAGCCCGGCCTGGCTGGCCAGTTTTTCGCAGAATGCCCGTCCTCTGCCCGTACCATGACTGGCGAGCAGTTCTCGCGCCTCGTCACGCTCTTCGGCACGCTGGCGCAAACGCCACAACCGCCGCCATTCGCTGGCAATCGAGCCGACGCCAGCCGCGACGATAAGCCCCCCGGCAACACCGCCGCCAAGCGCGATCCAGTCCTGAGTGACAAAAGCGTTGTGGGTCCACTGTACGCCCTGCGCTACGACGCTGACGCCAAACAGCGCCAGCCCGGCTGTCACCATTTTGCGCCACAGGCTGCGTTTCGGCCTTAAAGCAGCCTCAATAACGGCCTCGGCCTGCCCCTCTTCGTCAGCAAGCGTTTCAACGCTGGTGGTGACCGGTGTAAATTTTTGAGCTTCCGGTTCACTGAACGCATGTGCCGCTTTCCAGTCCTGCTCTTTTTCCGCCTCCAGCGGCTGCGCAAAATCGATGCGCGGTTTAATAGGATCGCTCATCGCAATTTATCTCCAATTAAGAATTCCAGCGCCGCGTCCAGCCTGATGTGCGGCAGCGGACGGTCAACGTCCATCACCTGCGGCCGGAACTGTTCGAACTGAAAGCCCTGGTTTTGCCAGAAAGCGTTGCCCGGCAGGCGCGAAGGAACTTCCCCTGGATACACCGTCAGCGGCGCACCATCGCTCAGGCGATTACCGCGCAGCGCCGGGATTTGCTCCCCCTGCATGTCCACAATGCCGCTTTGCGTTGCCTGTACGGAAGCCAGCCCCATGCAGTCCAGGCTGATACCTTCGAAGGCCGCGTTTTGCCAGGCATCCTGCACGAGCTGTTGCAGCAGAGAAACCATGTTGGCGTGCTGGTCTACCGTGACATGATCGGCTTTGGTGGCGGCAAACAGCAGCTTATCGATCACCGGGGAAAACAGACGGCGGAACAGCGTGCGCTGCCCATAGTGGAAGCTTTGCATTAGCTGGGTTAACGCCAGCCGCATATCGTTGAACGCCTGAGGACCGCTGTTGAGCGGCTGCAGGCAATCCACCAGCACTATCTGCCGGTCGAAGCGCAGGAAGTGATTCTTGTAGAACCCCTTCACCACCTTTTCACAGTAATAATCAAATCGCGCGCGCAGCATGCCGATGTTGCTGCCCTTATCCGCCTGGGCCAGCTTTGACTCACCAAAAGCGTCCACATCCGGCCACGGGAAGAACTGCAGCGCGGGCGCACCCGCCATGTCTCCAGGCAGGACAAAGCGCCCCGGCTGAATAAAATGCAGCCCTTCTTTTTTGCAGCGCATCAGGTAGTCGGTCCAGGCTTCGGCAATCGCCGCCAGGCGGTTTTCGTCTGCGGGCGCGAGAGGATCTAAACCCTCGCAAAGGCGACGCCATTCGGCCGACCACTCGGCGCGCTGGCCCTGCAGCAGGCCCGTCATCTGCCGCGACCAGCTCAAGTAATCCTGCGCCAGCATGGGCAGGTCAAGCAGCCATTCACCGGGATAATCCACAATTTCCAGGTAAAGCGTGGACGTGTCTTTGAAATGGCGCAGCAGCGAGTCGTTGGAACGGTAGCGTAGCGCCAGACGCATTTCGCTTACGCCACGAGTCGGCGTCGGCCAGGCCGGTGGCGTGCCGAAAAGCTGCGCCATGCCCTCATCATAGGTAAAACGCTGAATGCCCAGATCGCGCTGCGGCACGCGCTTAACGCCGAGCAAACGCTCTTCACGCGCGGCGCTAAGCATTGGCAGCCGTGCGCCGGTGTGAATGCCCAGCAATTGGTTGACCATCGCGGTGATAAACGCAGTTTTACCGCTGCGGCTAAGCCCGGTTACCGCGAGGCGTAAATGACGATCGACGCCCCGGTTCACCAGGGCGTTAAATTCGTTTTTGAGTCGGTTCATAAGCGTCCTGATTGCCTTCCGCTGCAGAAAATACCTTTATTGATAATATCAAATGGGAGCGATTGCCAGGAATCAAAGCATGGCGCGGAGGAACCCGCCGCCGGGAGGTTATTTGGCCATGCGGCGGTCGTAACGGTCAGAGACGTTACGCAGAATGCGGGTCAGTAACGGCTCAAGCACCACGGCCAGCACCATTTTAAGCGGGCGACGGGCAACGGATTTTATCGCCCACGCTGCAAAACCCGCCGGGCCGAAGCGCAGCGCGGCAAGTAAAGCAAGCTTCCCGGCAAGTTTCAGGCCTGGTTTAGCTTTCTGGCTGACGGAATGGAATGTGGTCATTGTCTCTCCAAAAGCGGTTAATTGTGGTGTGCGGTTGGCATTGAGCCTGGGCTCCCTCACCCCGACCCTCTCCCCCAGGAGAGGGGGAAAACCTGTTTATCCCTTATCCCTCAATGGCAGAATAACGCCAGTTTATCCCCTCTCCCTCAGGGAGAGGGTTAGGGTGAGGGTTGTTTTACAGCTGACGAAAACGGCTGCGCAGCGTGAAAGTGTTAGACGTAATGTAACGCTCCATCGAGCGCAAACGCTGCTCACCGGCAGCCAGCTCAGCGTCCACCGCGTTCAGCAGATCGCGGTTGGTCGGTTGTGTATCTTTTTCATCTGCGCCGTAGGGCATCGGGTCCAGTACAAAGGTCATCACGATGTAGGCCACCAGCACAAAGAACGACAGGCCAAAGAATATCGATAAAATCGCAATGGCGCGGACCAGCTTGACCGGCACATCAAGGTATTGCGCAATACCCGCGCAAACCCCTTTCACCATCCCTTTCTCGGGGATACGCCACAGCTTACGACCGGAAAATGAATTCACCATTAGTTGTTTCTCCAGTTCGGGTGTTCGGCATCAAGGATCTGTTCCAGAGACTGAATGCGCTCCCGCATCTGTCGCGCCTCATCGGTCAACTGGGCGAGCCGCTGCTGCTCACTCTGTGAAAGCTGCCCTGCATCAGGACGGTTGCTGTAGTGAAGCCACAGCCAAATCGGCGCCACGAACAGCACAAAAATGGTCAGCGGGATAGCAAGAAAAAGCGCAGTCATGTGTACTCCTTACGGGTCAGGCTTGAGTCGCGATGCGCCGGGCGCACCGCGGCCTGGATTATTATTGACGATCCTGGTTCATTTTTGCTTTCAGCGCGGCGATCTGGGCACTGATTTCATCATCGGCTTTGAGCTCGGCAAACTGGGTGTCCAGCGATTTCTGTTTGCCAAAACCGTGGCTTTCCGCCTCGGATTCCATCTGGTCGATGCGGCGCTCGAAAGATTCGAATCGGGCCATCGCTTCGTCCAGTTTACCGCTATCCAGCTGACGGCGAACATCGCGTGAAGAAGAAGCCGCCTGATGGCGCAGGGTCAGCGCCTGCTGGCGAGCGCGAGTTTCGCTCAGCTTGTTTTCCAGCTCGCCGATTTCTTTTTTCATGCGCGCCAGAGTTTCATCCACGTGCACAACTTCATTTTCCAGCGTGACGATCAAGTCGGTCAGCTTCTGTTTTTCAATCAGCGCGGCACGCGCCAGATCTTCTTTTTCTTTACGCAACGCCAGTTCGGCTTTTTCCTGCCATTCGGCCTGCTGCGCGGTAGCCTGCTCAACACGACGGCTCAGCTGCTTCTTCTCGGCCAGCGCGCGGGCTGAAGTGGAACGCACTTCCACCAGCGTGTCTTCCATTTCCTGAATCATCAGGCGCACCAGCTTCTGCGGATCTTCCGCTTTCTCCAGCAGGGAGTTGATGTTCGCATTCACGATGTCGGCAAAACGAGAAAAAATACCCATAATTCAATCCTCTTAGTCATTATCTCAGGTGCCAGGCACTCTGCTCTGACAGAATATTGCAGCATCCGTGCCAACTTTTTATTTTATTGATTAATAAGGATTCATGGAAATTTGACGATCCCACAAAAGCCGCTATAGTGGTTAAATTAACTAACTATTAGGGAATTTAACCATGTCAGAAAACAAGGACAGCCTCATTGGAGAGGCCAATAGCTTCCTTGAGGTCATGGAGCAGGTTTCCCGCCTGGCCCCGCTGAATAAACCGGTGCTGGTCATCGGCGAACGCGGCGCCGGGAAAGAGCTGATAGCCAACCGCCTGCATTTCCTCTCCCAGCGCTGGCAGGGGCCGTTTATCTCCCTCAACTGCGCGGCGCTGAACGAAAACCTGCTGGACAGCGAACTGTTTGGCCATGAGGCCGGCGCGTTTACCGGCGCACAGAAGCGCCACCAGGGCCGCTTTGAGCGCGCGGAAGGCGGCACGCTGTTTCTTGATGAACTGGCCACGGCTCCAATGTTGGTGCAGGAAAAACTGCTGCGCGTGGTGGAATACGGCGAACTCGAACGCGTGGGCGGCAGCCAACCGCTGCAGGTGAACACTCGCCTCGTCTGCGCCACCAATGCCGATTTGCCGGAACTGGCCGAACAAGGGAAATTCCGCGCCGACCTGCTCGACAGGCTGGCGTTTGACGTGGTGATGCTCCCGCCCCTGCGTGAACGACGCTCTGATATCCTGCTGCTGGCCGATCACTTTGCCATTCAAATGTGCCGGGAACTTAATCTGCCGCTGTTCCCCGGCTTTACCGGGAGGGCCTGCGAGACGCTGCTTAATTATGGCTGGCCGGGCAACATCCGCGAGCTGAAAAACGTGGTCGAGCGCTCGGTATACCGTCACGGCTCAAGCGATGAGGCGCTGGACAACATTATCCTTAACCCTTTCACCCATAAACCCGCCCCGCTCCATCAGGCCAGACAAGAGGCTCCGGCGAGCCTGCCCGGCCTGCCGCTCGATCTGCGAAGCTGGCAAAACGAACAGGAGAAAAACCTGCTGGAACAAAGCCTGAAGCAGGCAACTTTTAACCAGCGCCGGGCTGCAGAACTGCTGGGCGTGAGTTATCATCAGCTACGAGCGATGCTGAAAAAGCACCAGTTAAACAGCCTGACGCCGGACTGAACGGCGCTTTTTTCATCGTCCTGCGCAGAAAATTGCCGATCGTCACCAGTAATTTTGGGGAGAAGGCAAGAGTGCGATACACTTTGCCTATCACTTGAGATAACTCAAAAACTTATGCGCGGAATGCTCTCCTCCCTGTTACTGGGTTTATGCTGCCTGAGCGGCGCGGCGCGTGCCGCAACGCCCGCTGAAAAGCCGGCAGATATTCGCCGCAGTGGCTTTGTTTATTGCGTCAACGGGCAGGTCAACACCTTTAACCCTCAGATGACCAGCGGTGGCCTGACCGTCGATACGCTGGCGGCGCAGCTTTATGACCGCCTGCTGGACGTCGATCCTTATACTTATCGCCTGGTGCCTGAGCTGGCAGAAAGCTGGGAAGTGCTGGATAACGGCGCGACCTATCGCTTCCACCTGCGCCACAATGTCCAGTTCCAGACTACCGCGTGGTTTAAGCCCACCCGGGCGTTAAACGCCGATGATGTGGTGTTTACCTTTGAGCGAATCTTCGACCGCAACCATCCGTGGCATAACGTTAACGGCGGCAGCTACCCCTATTTCGACAGCCTCCAGTTCCCGGAAACGGTGAAAAGCGTTCGCAAACTGGATGACAGTACCGTTGAATTCCGCCTCAATAAGCCGGACGCTTCCTTCCTCTGGCATTTAGCGACGCATTACGCGTCGGTGATGTCCGCTGAGTACGCCGCGCAGTTGACCAAATCTGACCATCAGGAATTGATGGACAGGCAGCCTGTCGGCACCGGCCCTTTCCTGCTTAGCGAATATCGCGCCGGGCAGTACATTCGCCTGGCACGCAACCAACACTTCTGGCGCGGCGTACCGCTGATGCCGCAGGTGGTGGTCGATCTTGGTTCCGGCGGCACCGGTCGTCTTTCCAAACTACTCACCGGCGAATGCGACGTGCTGGCCTGGCCTGCGGCAAGTCAGCTGACTATCCTGCGTGACGACCCGCGTCTGCGCCTGACGCTGCGCCCGGGCATGAACATCGCGTATCTGGCGTTTAACACCAACAAACCGCCGCTGAATAACCCGGCCGTTCGCCACGCGCTGGCGCTTGCCATTAATAACCAGCGCCTGATGCAGTCTATCTATTACGGCACGGCAGAAACCGCCGCATCAATTTTGCCGCGCGCCTCATGGGCATACGATAACGACGCAAAAATTACCGAGTACAACCCGGCGAAAGCCCGTGAACAGTTACAGGCCCTGGGCGTGGATAAACTGGAACTCCGTCTGTGGGTGCCGACCAGTTCCCAGGCCTGGAACCCGAGTCCGCTGAAAACCGCTGAGCTGATTCAGGCGGATATGGCGCAAATTGGCGTGAAGGTGATTATCGTGCCGATGGAGGGCCGCTTCCAGGAAGCCAGGCTGATGGACATGAATCACGATCTGACGCTGGCCGGCTGGGCAACGGACAGTAACGACCCGGACAGTTTCTTCCGCCCGATGCTGAGCTGCGCGGCAATTGGCTCGCAAACCAACTATGCCCGCTGGTGTAACCCGCATTTCGACAGCGTGCTGCAAAAAGCGCTCTCTTCTCAGCAACTCTCCGCTCGCATTGAAGCTTATAACGAAGCGCAGGACATTCTGTCCGCCGAGCTACCGGTGCTGCCGCTGGCTTCTTCGTTAAGGCTGCAGGCCTACCGCTACGACATGAAAGGCCTGGTGCTCAGCCCGTTCGGCAACGCCTCATTTGCGGGCGTGTCCAGGGAAAATGAAGAGGCGAAAAAATAATGATCATCTTTACTTTGCGCCGCCTATTGTTGCTGCTGATCACCCTGCTTTTCCTGGCGGTGGTCGGCTTTAGCCTCAACTATTTTACGCCGCACGCGCCGCTGCAGGGTGCCTCGCTGTGGAACGCCTGGGTGTTCTGGTTTGAAAGCCTGCTGCACTGGGATTTTGGCGTGTCCAGCATTAACGGTCAGTCGATTAACGAGCAATTACGCGACGTTTTCCCGGCCACCATGGAGCTGTGCATTCTGGCCTTTGGGCTGGCGTTGCTGATTGGTATCCCGGTCGGGATGCTGGCGGGCATCATGCGCAATAAGTGGCAGGATAAGCTGATCAGCGCCCTGGCGCTGGTGGGCTTTTCGATTCCGGTGTTCTGGCTGGCGCTGCTTCTGACGCTGTTTTTCTCACTGACGCTGGGCTGGTTCCCGGTCTCCGGGCGTTTTGACCTGCTGTATGAGGTCAAGTCCGTCACCGGCTTTGCGCTGGTGGATGCGTGGCTCTCGGACTCACCTTACCGTAGCGAAATGATCGTCAGCGCCCTGCGTCATATGGTGCTGCCTGTTGCCGCGCTCGCCGTCGCCCCGACCACCGAAGTGATTCGCCTGATGCGCATCAGCACTATCGAAGTGTTCGATCAGAACTACGTCAAAGCCGCCGCCACGCGTGGGCTTTCCCGCTTCACTATTTTGCATCGCCATGTGCTGCACAACGCGCTGCCGCCGGTGATCCCTCGCCTGGGCCTGCAGTTTTCAACCATGCTGACGCTGGCGATGATTACCGAAGTGGTCTTTAGCTGGCCGGGCCTGGGACGCTGGCTGATTAACGCCATTCGCCAGCAGGATTACATGGCGATCTCCGCCGGGGTGATGGTGATTGGTTCGCTGGTAATTATTGTTAACGTAATTTCCGATATTTTGGGCGCTATGGCCAACCCACTGAAGCATAAGGAATGGTATGCCTTACGATAGCGTCTACCGCGAAAAGCGACCGCCAAGTACGCTGCGCCTGACGTGGCGAAAATTCTATGGCGATACCACCGCGATGATTGGCCTCTACGGCTGCGGCGGGCTGGCTATTCTGTGCCTGTTCGGCGGCCTTTTTGCACCTTATCAGATTGACCAGCAGTTTCTGGGCTACCAGCTTTTGCCGCCGTCCTGGTCCCGCTACGGCGAAGTGTCGTTCTTCCTCGGCACCGACGATCTCGGCCGTGACGTGCTGAGCCGCCTGCTGAGCGGCGCGGCTCCCACCGTAGGCGGCGCGTTTGTCGTCACCCTTGCGGCGACAATTTGCGGCATCGTGCTCGGCGTGATTGCCGGGTCGACCCACGGCCTGCGTTCGGCGGTGCTGAACCACATTCTCGATACGCTGCTGTCGATTCCTTCGCTGCTGCTGGCGATTATTGTGGTCGCCTTTGCTGGCCCACATCTCAGCCATGCGATGTTTGCCGTCTGGCTGGCGCTGCTGCCGCGAATGGTACGCTCGGTCTACAGCGCAGTGCACGATGAACTGGAGAAAGAGTACGTGATCGCCGCCCGTCTGGATGGCGCTTCTACCCTGAACATTCTGTGGTTTGCCGTCATGCCTAATATTACCGCCACGCTGGTAACGGAAATCACGCGAGCACTGTCCATGGCGATTCTGGACATTGCCGCGCTCGGTTTTCTCGATCTTGGCGCGCAGCTCCCTTCTCCGGAATGGGGTGCAATGCTCGGCGACGCACTGGAACTGATTTACGTTGCGCCCTGGACTGTCATGCTGCCCGGGGCGGCCATTATGATAAGCGTTCTGCTGATCAACCTGCTTGGCGACGGCCTGCGCCGCGCAATTAACGCGGGGGTGCAATAATGCCGCTACTTGATATCCGCAATCTGACCATCGAATTTATGACGTCCGAAGGCTGGGTAAAAGCCGTCGATCGCGTGAGTATGACGCTTGGTGAAGGGGAAATTCGCGGCCTGGTCGGCGAATCCGGCTCAGGGAAAAGCCTCATCGCGAAAGCTATCTGTGGCGTTACCAAAGATAACTGGCGGGTCACCGCCGACCGTATGCGCTTTGACGATATCGACCTGCTGCGACTCTCGCCGCGCGAGCGCCGCCGGCTGGTGGGTCACAACGTGTCGATGATTTTCCAGGAGCCACAATCCTGCCTGGATCCTTCTGAAAGAATTGGCCGCCAGCTGACCCAAAATATTCCCGGCTGGACTTATAAAGGCCGCTGGTGGCAGCGCTTCGGCTGGCGCAAACGCCGGGTTATCGAGCTGCTGCACCGCGTGGGGATTAAAGATCACAAAGACGCCATGAGCAGCTATCCGTACGAGCTGACGGAAGGTGAATGCCAGAAGGTGATGATCGCCATTGCGCTGGCAAACCAGCCGCGCCTGCTGATTGCGGACGAGCCCACCAACGCCATGGAGCCGACCACACAGTCGCAGATTTTCCGTCTGTTAACGCGGCTCAATCAGAACAACAACACCACCATTCTGCTGATTAGTCACGACCTGCAGATGCTGAGCCAGTGGGCGGATAAAATTAACGTGATGTACTGCGGGCAAACCGTGGAAAGCGCGACGAGCGAAGAGCTGGTCGCCACCCCGCACCACCCGTATACCCAGGCGCTGATCCGCGCAATCCCTGATTTTGGAAGCCCGATGCCGCACAAGAGCCGGTTAAATACCATGCCGGGTGCGATTCCTCTGCTGGAACAATTGCCGATGGGCTGCCGCCTTGGGCCACGCTGCCCTTATGCCCAGCGCAAATGCATTGAAGCGCCGAGGCTTGAAGGGGCGAAAAATCACCTCTACGCCTGTCATTTCCCGCTGAATATGGAGAGTCAGTAATGGTCGAAACGCTGCTGGAAGTCCGCAATTTAAGTAAGACGTTTCGCTACCGTACCGGTTTGTTCCACCGCCAGCACGTCGAAGCGGTAAAGCCGCTCAACTTTACGCTGCGCGAAAAGCAAACGCTGGCGATTATCGGGGAAAATGGCTCAGGTAAATCTACGCTGGCAAAAATGCTGGCGGGGATGATTGAGCCAACCACCGGCGAGTTAGTGATTGACGACCACCCTCTCCACTTCGGCGATTATTCCTGGCGCAGTCAGCGGATCCGCATGATATTTCAGGATCCGAGTACGTCTCTGAACCCACGCCAGCGCATCTCGCAAATTCTGGACTTCCCGCTGCGGTTGAATACCGAGCTGGAGCCGGTACTGCGGCAAAAGCGCATCCTGGACACCTTACGCATGGTTGGCCTGCTGCCGGACCACGCCAGTTATTACCCGCATATGCTGGCGCCGGGGCAAAAACAGCGTCTGGGCCTGGCCCGCGCGCTGATCCTCCGGCCGAAGGTGATTATCGCCGACGAAGCGCTGGCTTCGCTGGATATGTCTATGCGCTCACAGCTGATAAACCTGATGCTTGAGCTGCAGGAAAAGCAAGGAATTTCTTATATTTACGTGACTCAACACATTGGCATGATGAAGCACATCAGCGACCAGGTGATGGTGATGCACGAAGGCGAAGTGGTGGAGCGCGGCAGCACGGCCGACGTGCTCGCCTCCCCGCTGCATGAATTGACTAAACGGCTGATTAACAGCCACTTCGGCGAGGCTTTAACCGCTGATGCCTGGCGTAGAGATCGTTGATTCGCACTTTTCCTAACGGAAAAGTGGTCGGATTAACGCTTACGCAGGAGTCATGTTAGAATCGCCCCGTCTTAACGTCGGCTTGCCTGTTTATTCACCTGCTGGCCGCAACAACAATGACTATTAAGGATTAAAGCTATGGGTTTTCTTACCGGTAAACGCATTCTGATCACTGGCGTCGCCAGTAAACTCTCCATTGCCTACGGTATTGCACAGGCGATGCACCGCGAAGGCGCCGAGCTGGCATTCACCTACCAGAACGAGAAGCTGAAAGGCCGTGTGGAAGGTTTTGCTGCCGAGCTGGGTTCAAGCATTGTGCTGCCTTGCGATGTGGCTGAAGATGAGAGCATCGAAGCGCTGTTTACCGAACTGGCGAAAAGCTGGCCGAAATTTGACGGTTTCGTTCACTCCATCGGCTTCGCCCCAGGCGACCAGCTGGATGGCGACTATGTGAACGCCGTTACCCGTGAAGGCTTTAAAATTGCCCACGACATCAGCGCATACAGCTTTGTTGCAATGGCGAAAGTTTGCCGTGAAATGCTGAACCCAGGCTCCGCCCTGCTGACCCTGTCCTACCTGGGCGCAGAGCGTGCTATCCCTAACTACAACGTTATGGGCCTGGCTAAAGCATCTCTGGAAGCTAACGTTCGCTACATGGCTAACGCTATGGGCCCAGAAGGCGTGCGCGTGAATGCCATCTCCGCTGGCCCAATCCGTACCCTGGCTGCTTCCGGCATCAAAGACTTCCGCAAAATGCTGGCCCACTGTGAAGCCGTTACCCCGATTCGTCGTACCGTAACCATCGAAGATGTGGGTAACTCCGCAGCCTTCCTGTGTTCCGACCTGTCTGCCGGTATCTCCGGTGAAGTGGTTCACGTTGACGGCGGTTTCAGCATCGCAGCCATGAACGAACTGGAACTGAAAGACTAATTTCTGTTTCTGAGCGAAGCGGGCTGCGGCCCGTTTCGCTATTTCCCCCTGTTTTCCTCGCCTGATTCCGAATTAGTTATACCTTTCCGATATTTATTATCACCGATCATTCTTTTGTCACCTCCCGAGCTTGCGCCAGGATAAAACAGCGAACCAGGCCCGGCATTCACGTTGTATCCGGGTCTGCAAACTTTTTGACCAAGGAACGACCATGGAACAACGCCGCTTTTCTGGTAAAAGCCACTGGTATCATGAAACCCAGTCCAGTCTGTGCCCGGCGGATGTACTGCCTTTAGTTCCCGAAGCGGCGCAGTTTGAAGACCGCTTTCTGCTTGATGTAGTCCCTTCTGAAGCGCAATTGATTGTTGAAGCCCCGTGGCTTGATGCCGCCCGAGCGGCAGCCGATGTGCTGCTGCCCGAAAGTATTAACGTGACGCGTTTACACACCCTGAGCAGCTACGATCGCCTGAGCACGGCGCTGACCGTCGCGCAGGTCTATGGCGTCCAGCGCCTGTGTAATCACTATGCCGCTCGCCTCGCCCCGCAGCCCGGCCCAGACTCATCCCGGGAAAGCAATCGTCGCCTGACTCAGATCACCCAGTTTGCCCGCCAGCTTGCCAGCCAACCGACGCTTATCGACGAAAGCGCTTTAGCACAGCTGGATGAATGCGGCCTCTCTGTGGACGATATTGTCTCTTTCACCCAGATTATCGGCTTCGTGGGCTTCCAGGCGCGCGCCATTGCCGTCTGGCAAGCGCTACAGGGGCTGCCCGTTCGCTGGCTGCCGGGACTTGCCGGGCAACAGGACGCGGAGCCCGCGCTGTTTACGCCGTACCCGGTCAACTGGCTTCCGGGGTTGGCACCGGTTGAAATGCGCTATGCCCGTGCGGAACAGCTGGAAGTCCTGAGCATCAGCCAGCCGCTGCGTACCCTGCGTGATATTGCCTGGCTGCTTGCCCACGATGAGCGGGCACTGTCTTACCTCAGCCAGCTTACCCGTCTGTTCTGGCAGACCACGCCTCAACATCCAGACGATGCGCTGCTGGTGGTGATGCTGACGTCACGGATTAACGGCAGCGCCGCCTGCTTTAGCGATGCCGTAGCCGCCTGGCAGGGAGATGCCGGATTACCGGACGCGATGCGCAACGGGGAACGAGCGTTGAACGCCTGGAGCCACAACCACCCACGTGAAAAAGCAATTATTCAGGCTGTGCAACTGTTAACCCGCGCCCCGGACAGATTTAGCGCAGCGCAGCTTCAACCTTTGTATGAGCAAGGTTTTAGCGAACAGCAGGTGCTGAAATTACTGGTTAGTGCCGGTCTGGCCGGGTGGATAAACCGCCTGAAAATTGGCCTCGGAAATACCGCTCAAGCGCTGAATCCATAAGCCTTCACGGCAATCAGCGCTTGCCGCAAGGTACGGTTTCGCGTAAAACTGTCAGCCGCTCTTTTGGCCACGAAAACGAAACGATATGCTTCAGGATAACCCGCTGCTCGCGCAGCTAAAACAGCAACTGCATTCACAGACTCCACGCGCTGAAGGCGTGGTGAAAGGCACGGAAAAAGGGTTCGGCTTCCTCGAAGTCGACGCGAATAAAAGCTACTTTATTCCACCGCCGCAGATGAAAAAAGTGATGCACGGCGACCGTATCAGCGCCGTCATCCACACCGATAAAGACCGTGAGTCCGCCGAGCCGGAAACGCTTATCGAACCTTTCCTGACGCGTTTTGTTGGCCGCGTTCAGAAAAAAGACGACCGCCTGTCAATTGTGCCGGATCACCCACTGCTGAGAGATGCCATTCAGTGCCGCGCGGCGCGCGATGTGACGCATGACTTCCAGAACGGTGACTGGGCGGTGGCTGAAATGCGCCGTCATCCGCTGAAGGGCGATCGTGGTTTCTACGCCGAGTTAACCCAATTTATCACCTTCGGTGACGATCATCTCGCACCGTGGTGGGTGACACTGTCACGTCATAATCTTGAACGCGAAGCGCCAGACGGCGTGGCCACCGAAATGCTTGACGATGGTCTGGTGCGCGAAGACTTAACGTCGCTGGATTTTGTCACCATCGACAGCGCCAGCACCGAAGATATGGACGATGCGCTGTACGTTGAAGAACTTGCCGACGGCAAACTGCAGCTGACCGTGGCCATCGCTGACCCAACGGCGTGGATCGAGGAAGACAGCAAGCTCGACGGCATCGCCAAAATTCGCGCTTTCACCAACTATCTGCCTGGCTTCAACATTCCAATGCTACCGCGCGAGCTGTCAGACGACCTCTGCTCCCTGCGTGCCAACGTTGTCCGCCCTGTCCTCGCCTGCCGCATGACCATTGAGCAGGACGGCGCTATCGCCAGCGACATTCATTTCTTCGCCGCGAATATCGAGTCTAAAGCCAAGCTGGTTTATGACGAAGTTTCTGACTGGCTGGAAGAGAAAGGTGGCTGGCAGCCGCAGAGCGACGCCATTGCACAGCAAATTCGTCTGCTGCATCGCGTTTGCCTGGCCCGCAGCGAATGGCGTCAGACCCACGCGCTGGTCTTTAAAGATCGCCCGGATTACCGCTTTATTTTGGGCGAGAAAGGCGAAGTGCTGGATATCGTGGCCGAGCCGCGCCGCATCGCAAACCGTATCGTTGAAGAGTCGATGATTGCGGCTAACGTTTGTGCGGCCATCGTGCTGCGCGAGAAGCTGGGCTTCGGGATTTATAACGTTCATACCGGTTTCGACCCGGCTAATACTGAACAGTTGGCCACCATGCTGCAAACCCACGGCATCACCGTGGACGCGCAGGAAGTGCTGACGCTGGAAGGCTTCTGCAAGCTGCGCCGCGAACTGGACGCTCAGCCGACCGGGTTCCTGGACAGCCGCATTCGTCGTTACCAGTCGTTCGCGGAGATCAGCACCGAGCCAGGCCCACACTTCGGCCTGGGCCTGGAAGCCTACGCCACCTGGACTTCCCCGATCCGTAAATTCGGCGATATGGTTAACCACCGTTTGCTGAAAGCAATTATTAAAGGCGAAGCGGCGGCTCGTCCGACGGAAGACACTACCGTCCAGATGGCGGAACGCCGTCGTCTAAACCGGATGGCCGAGCGTGACGTGGGTGACTGGCTGTACGCTCGTTTCCTGAGCCCGAAAGCCGGCACCGATACTCGCTTCGCGGCAGAGATTATCGATGTCAGCCGCGGCGGGATGCGCGTGCGTCTGGTGGAAAACGGCGCTGTCGCATTTATCCCTGCGCCATTCATCCACGCGGTACGTGATGAACTGGTTTGCAGCCAGGAAAACGGCACCGTGCAGATCAAAGGCGAAGTGGTTTATAAAGTGACCGACGTTATCGACGTAACCATCGCGGAAGTTCGCATGGAAACGCGCAGCGTTATCGCTCGCCCTGCTGTCTGATCCTGATTTTCACCGTATAAAGCCGGGCGCTCTGCCCGGCTTTTTCATTTCTGCCCTCTCAATGTGCCGATATATTGCACATCCTCTGCAAAAACAAGATCTTTTCCTCTTTACCAGGGCTTTAACATCGGCCGTCTGTTGCTACTATAAATAATAGATTTAGGTGATATTTTTCCCCTGAGGCTCAGGAGCACGAATGAAAGACGATTTGGAGCAGAACCTGCTTTATCGTTACCTGGGGACGACCAGCCCCTACTGGCGTCTACCGGCGGACAGCAACGCCCTTCAACTGGCGGCCAGCGAAGATTCAGACACCGGCCAGGTGGTGGCGTTGGACATGACACAGGCCGACGAAATTCGCCAGATGACGGTGATTACCTCCAGCCTGACCATGACGCTGTCGCTGTTCGGCATAGAAGTGCCGGTGCATATGGTCGGCCGCAAAGTGTCTAAACGCGAATGGGCGGGCACCGCCTCGGCCTGGCATGATACCCATTCGGTAGCTCGCGACCTGGTGCAGGGCCTCTCTTTTGCCGAGCAGGTTGTCTCTGAAGCGAATTCCGTGATTGTCATTCTTGATAAACAGGGAAATATTCAGCGCTTCAACCGGTTAAGTGAAGAGTACACCGGGATGAAAGAGCATGAGGTCATCGGTCAGAATGTCTTTAAGCTGTTTATGAGCCGCAGCGAAGCCGCCGCCTCAAAGCGCAATATCAGCGGATTTTTTCGCAACGGCAGCTCCTATGAAGTTGAGCGTTGGGTCAAAACCCGCAAAGGCCAGCGGCTGTTTTTGTTCCGCAACAAGTTTGTTCACAGCGGCAGCGGCAAAAACGAAATCTACCTGATTTGCTCCGGCACCGACATTACCGAAGAACGCCGCGCGCAGGAACGCCTGCGGGTGCTGGCCAATACCGATACCATCACTGGATTGCCTAACCGCAACACCATTTACGACCTGATCACCGAGGCCATTGCCAAACGGGGCGACACGCAGGTCGGTATTGTCTATCTGGACCTCGATAACTTTAAAAAAGTGAACGATGCCTACGGCCACATGTTTGGCGATCAGCTGCTGCAGGCCGTGTCGCTGGCGATTTTAAGCTGCCTTGAAGAAGGCCAGGTGCTGGCGCGCCTCGGGGGTGATGAATTTATCGTGCTGGCAACATACACCTCTCAGGGCTCGCTGGAAGCGATGTCTTCCCGCATTCTGACCCGCCTGAAGCAACCCTTCAGGATTGGCCTGATTGAGGTCTACAGCGGCTGTTCGCTGGGTATCTCTCTCGCCCCACAGCACGGGGATGAACGAGAGAATCTGATTCGTAACGCCGACACCGCCATGTACACCGCCAAAGAGAGCGGCCGCGGGAAGTTTTGCGTGTTCTCGCCAGAGATGAATCAGCGGGTGTTTGAGTATTTGTGGCTGGATACCAATCTGCGTAAAGCGCTGGATAACGATCAGCTGGTTATTCACTATCAGCCGAAGATGACCTGGCGCGGTGAAATCCGTAGCCTGGAGGCGCTGGTGCGCTGGCAATCGCCGGAACGAGGTCTTATTCCTCCGCAGGGCTTTATTTCCTATGCGGAAGAGTCCGGCCTGATTGTGCCGCTTGGGCGCTGGGTGATGGTCAGCGTTGTGCAGCAGGTAGCTAAGTGGCGGGACAAAGGCATTAATCTCCGCGTGGCGGTCAACGTGTCCGCCCGCCAGCTTGCCGATCAGACTATTTTTAGCGATCTCAAACAGGCGCTGAAAGATCTGAATTTTGAATACTGCCCGATTGACGTTGAGCTAACCGAGAGCTGTCTTATCGAGAACGAAGAGCTGGCGCTGTCGGTTATCAAGCAATTTAGTCAACTGGGCGCACAGGTGCACCTGGATGACTTCGGCACAGGGTATTCGTCTTTATCGCAGCTGGCGCGCTTCCCTATCGATGCCATTAAGCTCGATCAGTCCTTTGTGCGCGATGTGCATAAACACTCAGTGTCTCAGTCGCTGGTGAGAGCCATTGTGGCCGTGGCGCAGGCACTGAATCTGCAGGTCATCGCCGAGGGCGTAGAAAATCAAAAAGAAGACGCCTTTCTTACCAAGAACGGCGTCAACGAACGGCAGGGGTTCTTATTTGCAAAACCAATGCCCGCAGCCGTGTTTGAGCGTTGGTTTAAGCGCTATCAGGCCAGAACAAAGCGCTAGCCCGCTTTACGCAAAGCCGTTGAAGTATGGCGGTTTTGCAGCATGACCAGCCGCTCCATATAAGCAATATCCTTGTCTTCAAGGCAGAACGCGGCATCCACCCAGTCTTCGGTGATGTCCATCAACTCTGAGCGCGGCAGCTGTAACACGCGCTGACGCGCGCGCAGCATGGCTTTCACGCCGTTAAGTTTAGGCTGCAGGGTATCGATGAAGGTGCGGGTGGCCAGGTATCCCTGTCCTGGCTCAAACAGCTGATCCACCAGCCCGTGCTGCTGGTACCACTCCGCCGTGTGCGACTCGCCTTTATAAATCAACTCTTCGGCAAGTTTCATCCCGGAACGTCGCGCGACCAGAGAATAAGCCCCCATACCGGGGAACAGGTTGAAGGCAATTTCCGGGAACCCCAGCCTGGCATCACGCTGCGCCAGCAGGAAATGGTGCGCGAGTGCCGCCTCAAATCCGCCGCCAAGGGCACTGCCCTCAACCATCGCCAGACTGATCGCCCCCGTATCAAAACCGCGAGACGCGGCATGCACGCAGTCCACACAGGCACGCGCATAAGCGCGGAGTGCCTCCCGACGTCCATTCCGAATAGTTTCCACAAAAAAGCCTAAATCGCCGCCGGTATTGTACATCCCGGGGACCAGCGAGCCGGTAACCCAGAAATCGACTTTAAATCCGCTCTTCTGGACGATATATCCGAGGTTCATTATTTCCTCGATAAGTCCGTGATTGAAGCAGGGACGCGGGCGGGCACGAAGCATCATCCAGACGGTACGGCGCTCTTCTTCGTAATATCCAGACAGTTGAGTAAAACGTGCAGTATCAGTAAAGAGTTTGCAAGTTGGTTGGTTGATAACTGTCATAGCCAGATCCTCATTAAATGAATGTGCGGTCATCGCAGGATCAGACTAATCCACGCCCGTAGTTTGATGAATGCAGCGTAAGGATTAATAATTAATGCTTATATGTTGTGCGATAATTTATTGAAGAATAAGGCTAAGAATTCGCCGACTGCCCTTCTCTTTATCGGCTATTTTTTGCATTATGGGCGAATGATTGATTCCCTAACACAGACAGGATTAACAATGCCAACACTGGATCCGCAGCAGCTTGCCAAACGTATTGATACCGTGCTGGATATTCTGGTTGCCAAAGATTATGCCTCCGCGATAAACAACCTTGAGATCCTCAAAGCTGAATTACTGAGCATGAATAACGACGAAAATAAGCAGGACGGCGAGCAAAAAAAATCGCCCTGGGAAATTTAAATTTTCTGGCCGAAAAAGCAGCCCAAAATAAAGGCTGCTTTTCTTTTATACAATCATAGTGAAAGCGTTCAGTGAACCAGGCCGGTCCAGCCCTGGATGGCCATATATATTCCCATCGCCGCAATCAGAATGCTGGAAAAGTAAGGTGCTCTTCTGGCCACGGTGTTAAATCCACTCCAGCGTTTTGCCACCTGACGAACGCCAACCGCCGCGCTCACGCCAACGGTCACCAGCGTCAATGCCAGACCCACGCTAAAACCGATAACCAGCGTTGCCCCCAGCACCAGCGCCTTAAGCTGCAGGCAAATCAGCAAGACGGTTATGGCCGCGGGGCATGGGATCAGCCCTCCGGTCAGGCCAAACAGTAAAATTTGCCCGTTGGTGACATCTTTGTTGGTAAAACGGCGCTTAATGTCATTGGCATGCGCCAGCTCATGCGCATCCTGATACCCCCTGGAGCCCACTTCCAGCCCCTCGGTTCCCGCATGGCTGTGGTCATGATCGTGCTCGTGGAACGCCAGATCGTAATCGTGGCTGTGCCCACGATGGCCAAACGAAACACGGACGTTGAAGTTATGAGGTTCCGGGATGATCGCCGTCGACTCCATGTAGTCGCCGCAATCTACAAACTGGAAAACCTGGGAGAATGTGCCTTCTTCGCGCCTGGTCACCAACGAGATTTCCCCCGGAGCCCATTTTCTGCGGCTGAGATTGCGCAAACGCCAGCGTGGGGGTTGGCCCTGCTCAAAGATCGAAAGCTCAACCAGGCCGTGGCCGGTATCTATTCGTTTGGTTTCATCGTCGTGGTGATGCTCTTTTGCCTGCGGCTCTGTCAGCCAGTTTTGCTCTCCCTTCCAGGTGCGCCAGAACATCCAGAATGCGGTGGCCAGCACAATGACGGCAGAAATTAACTGCAGCCACGGCTCGGCAGACTCCGCGGTAAAACGCTGGCTGATGTACATCCCGCCAAACGCGATGAGCCAGACAATGGCCGTATGGGAAAGCGTTGCCGCAAGGCCAAGCATGATCGCCTGTCTGGCCGTGCCTTTAATGGCGATGATAAACGCCGCCATCATGGTCTTTGAATGCCCGGGTTCAAGTCCATGCAGGGCACCAAGCAAAATTGCACTGGGGATAAACAGCCAGGCATTGCCTTGCTGGAGAAGCGTAGTGAATTCAGTCATTGGGATCATTCTTGCTGAGATGCGGGATCTGAATTCTACTCCCCCCCAGTACAAAATACTACCCCCCAGTAGATTTGTAATAGTATCATTATGAAGTTCTTCTCAGAGGGAAATTCACATGTCACATACCATTCGCGACAGACAAAAGCTCAAGGCCCGGACCAGTAAGATCCAGGGACAAGTGATTGCGCTTAAAAAGATGCTTGATGAACCGCATGAGTGCGCCGCAGTCCTGCAGCAAATTGCCGCCATTCGAGGGGCGGTAAACGGATTAATGCGCGAGGTGATTAAAGGGCATCTGACGGAGCATATCGTGCATGAGGTAGACGAAGTGAAGCGTGAGGAGGATCTGGATGTGATCCTGAAAGTGCTGGATTCCTACATTAAATAGGCTTTACGTGACAGCCACCGCGAACGGTGGCCATAAATGATTAGAGCGTTAATGAGCCAAACGCCCCTTGCCAGTCTTTTTCAAAACCGCTTATCGCCGCCGTCACCGCAGGCGTGACCAGCATCTGTTCGACCACATCAAGTGGCAGCGTGATCGCTTCGCAACCGGCCAGAAGACATGACATCGCCTGATGCGGGGTGCGGAAGCTGGCCGCCAGCACTTTCGCATCAGGGGCATGCAGCGTCAGAAGCTGCTGGAGATCCTGCACCATCTGAATACCATCCCCGCCCTGAGCATCGAGCCGGTTCACATAAGGCGCAACGTATTCAGCGCCCGCCAGCGCGGCCAGTAGCCCCTGCGTCGCGCCATAAACTGCCGTCCCGAGCGTTGGGATCCCGAGGACTTTAAGCTGCTTGAGTGCTGCCAGGCCTTCTGGCGTAGTGGGAACTTTAACCACCAACCCCGGTACGCGCGTGGTTAACAGCTGCGCCTCTTTCACCATTTCATCGGCCTGGTTCGCAATCACCTGAGCAAACAGCTTACCTTCCCCCCCCAGCGCGTCCTGCAGCGCAGGGAGCACTTCCCACAGGGAAATACCCGCTTTGGCAACGATAGAAGGATTGGTAGTTACGCCCTGCAGCGGCAGAACACGGGCCAGGCGCTTAACGGCGGCAACATCGGCGGTATCTAAATACAGTTCCATTACGCTCTCCAGAATTAGAGTCATCTCTCATTGAACGCATCATAACCCGGCTGTCGATTGTTTAGCTGATCAACATCAATATAACTTTCATTCGAAAGTAATTTAATTTACGAAAGAAACAAAATGAGATAATGCCATGCTGTTCAATATTCAGCGCTACTCCACGCACGATGGTCCGGGGATCCGCACGGTGGTCTTCCTGAAAGGATGCTCGCTAGGCTGCCGCTGGTGCCAGAATCCCGAAAGCCGCAGCCGGGAATGCGACGTTTTGCTGGACCGCCGTTTGTGCATCAAAGGGTGCGAACTTTGCCAGCAGGCCGCACCAGACGTAATTTCCCATGTTAACGGCGAACTGGTTATTGCTCGCGGTAAACTCAGTGCGGAGGCGATAAATGCACTGAGAGAGTGCTGCCCTACCCAGGCACTGATCGTTTGCGGCGAAGTAAAAACGGCGGATTCTATTATGGCCACCGTGCTACGCGACAAGCCTTTTTATGCTCGCAGCGGAGGGGGAATTACGCTTTCCGGCGGGGAACCTTTTATGCAGCCCGACCTGGCGCGTGAACTACTCCAGCGCAGCAAAGAAGCCGACCTGCACACCGCCGTGGAATCCTGCCTGCATGTGCCGTGGAAATACATCGAACCTTCATTGCCTTTTTTAGACTTGCTGCTGGCGGATCTTAAGCACGTAGACAAAGCGCGCTTTCAGCAGTGGACCGACGGCAACGCCGAACGTGTGATGGATAATTTTCGCAAGCTGGCCGCCCGCGGCGTAGAGATGACCATTCGCGTGCCATTGATTCCCGATTTTAACGCCGATGAACGTTCCATCCGCGCCATCAGTGATTTTGCCGCCGACGAAATTGGTGCGAAATCCATCCATTTTCTGCCGTATCACACCTTAGGGATTAACAAATATCACCTGTTGGGTCAGCCCTATCTGGCCGCCAGCAGGCCACTTGATGCACCAGACCTTCTGCACTTCGCCGAACAGTACGCCAGCCAAAAAGGCATGACAGCCTGGATTAGAGGATAATCATCATGACCGAACTGAATCTGAACTTTCTCAGCCCACGAATAGAAGCACACAAAGAGGCGCTGATACATATCGTTAAGCCGCCGGTCTGCACCGAACGCGCCCGCCACTACACGGCCGTTTACCAGCAGCATCAGGATAAACCGCTGCCGGTTCGCCGCGCGATGGCATTGGCCCATCATCTGGCAGAGCGAACTATTTGGATCAAACATGACGAGCTTATCGTCGGCAACCAGGCAAGCCATGTACGCGGAGCACCGTTTTTCCCGGAATATACCGTGGGCTGGATTGAGAGCGAAATCGACGAGCTTGGCGACCGTCCGGGGGCTGGCTTCTCGATTTCCGACGCGGACAAAGCGGTTATGCATGAAATTTGCCCCTGGTGGCGCGGGCAGACGGTACAGGATCGCTGTTATGGCATGTTTACCGACGAGCAAAAAGCGCTGCTGGCGACCGGGATTATCAAAGCCGAAGGCAATATGACTTCCGGCGACGCTCACCTGGCGGTTAATTTCCCGCTGTTGCTTGAGCTCGGCATCAACGGACTGCGTGAGAAAGTCGCCGAGCGACGCGGGCGTTTGCAGTTGACCGACTGGGACGATCTGCATAAAGAGCAGTTCCTGAAGGCCATTGATATGACTTTTGCTGCCCTGAGCGACCATATATTACGCTACGCAGAATTGGCGAAGAAAATGGCGGAAGAAGAGTCACGCACTCCCCGCCGTGACGAGCTGTTGGCGATCGCTGAAAACTGCGAACATATCGCCAGCAACCCGCCGGTGACTTTCTGGCAGGCTTTACAGCTCAGCTATTTCGTTCAGCTTGTGCTGCAAATTGAATCCAACGGGCACTCCGTCTCCTTTGGTCGGCTCGATCAGTACCTTTATCCGTGGTACCGCCGGGATGTGGAATTACAGCAAACCACCAGCCGGGAACAGGCCATTGAGCTGCTGCAAAGCTGCTGGCTGAAGCTGCTTGAGGTGAACAAAATTCGCTCCGGTTCGCATTCAAAAGCCTCCGCCGGTAGCCCGCTTTACCAGAACGTCACCATCGGTGGACAAACGCTGGTGCACGGCGTCGCGGTGGACGCCGTTAACCCTCTCTCCTACGCCATTCTTGAATCCTGCGGCCGCCTGCGATCAACGCAACCTAATCTCAGCGTTCGCTATCACGCCGGGATGAGCAATGACTTCCTTGACGCCTGTGTGCAGGTGATTCGCTGCGGATTCGGCATGCCGGCGTTTAACAATGATGAAATTGTTATCGAGGAATTCATCAAACTCGGCGTCAGCCGGGAAGATGCCTATGACTACGCGGCTATCGGCTGCATTGAAACCGCCGTCGGCGGAAAATGGGGCTACCGTTGTACCGGCATGAGCTTCATCAACTTTGCCCGGGTGATGCTGGCGAGCCTTGAACATGGCCGCGATGCCACCAGTGGAAAAATTTTCTTCCCGCAGCAAAAGGCACTGTCCGAAGGCAACTTCACTTCGTTTGACGAAGTCCTCGACGCCTGGGATCGGCAAATTCGTTATTACACACAAAAATCGATCGAGATCGAATGCGTGGTGGATACCGTACTGGAGGAAAACGCGCACGATATTCTTTGTTCGGCGCTGGTGGATGATTGTATTGAACGGGGAAAAAGTATTAAGCAAGGGGGTGCGAAATACGACTGGGTTTCTGGGCTCCAGGTCGGGATTGCCAACCTTGGGAATAGTCTCTCAGCCGTGAAAAAACTGGTCTTTGAACAGGGTATCATCGGGCAGCAGCAGTTAGCGGACGCCCTGGTTAACGACTTTGCCGGGCTGAACGGCGAGCAGCTTCGCCAGCGATTAATCAACGGTGCGCCAAAATACGGCAACGACGATGACGAAGTCGATATGCTGCTCGCCCGCGCCTACCAGACCTACATCGATGAACTTAAGCGCTATCACAACACGCGCTTTGGCCGCGGCCCTGTTGGCGGGACATACTACGCGGGAACATCCTCTATCTCTGCAAACGTTCCGTTCGGCGCAGCCACAATGGCCACACCTGATGGCCGTAAGGCGCATACACCTTTGGCAGAAGGCGCCAGCCCCGCGTCCGGGACCGATCATCTTGGCCCTACAGCGGTCATCAGTTCCGTGGGCAAACTGCCGACCAATAAAATCCTCGGCGGTGTTTTATTGAACCAAAAACTGAATCCCTCAACGTTAGATAATCCACGCGATCGTGAAAAATTAATGTTTATGCTGCGTACCTTCTTCGAATCACACAAGGGCTGGCACGTTCAGTACAACATTGTCTCTCGTGAAACACTGCTTGAAGCCAAACAAGATCCTGATAAATATCGAGATTTGGTGGTAAGGGTTGCAGGATACTCGGCCTTCTTTACGGCCTTATCTCCTGACGCGCAGGATGATATTATAGCCCGCACGGAACATACTCTTTGACGAGAAGGCGGTGGTTAATCCCACCGCCTGACGACTGGCCGACATGAACTCAAGACAACAAATTATTCTGCAGATGGTTATCGATCAGGGCCGGGTTAGCGTCGCCTCTCTGGCGAAAACAACCGGCGTTTCAGAAGTCACCATCCGCCAGGATTTAAACCTGCTGGAAAAAAATAATTACCTTCGTCGCACGCATGGTTTTGCCGTCCCGCTCGATAGCGATGACGTTGAAACTCGTATGATGAACAACTACACCCTCAAGCTACAGCTTGCGCAATATGCCGCTTCGCTGGTAAATGATGGTGAAACCGTGTTTATCGAAAACGGCAGCAGCAACGCGCTTCTTGCCCGCACGCTGGCGGAGCAGAAAAAAGTCACGCTGATCACCGTCAGCAGCTACATCGCTCATTTGCTGAAAGACACCGATTGCGAAGTCATTCTGGTCGGCGGGATCTATCAGAAGAAAAGTGAAAGCATGGTCGGGCCGCTTACCCGCCAGTTTATCCAGCAGCTGCATTTCAGTAAGGCTTTTATCGGCATCGACGGTTTCTTGCCAGAAACCGGCTTTACCGGGCGCGATATGCTGCGTACAGACGTGGTGAATTCTGTGCTGGAGAAAGGTAGCGAGGCCATTGTGCTTACGGACAGCAGCAAGTTTGGCAATGTGCATCCGTACACGCTTGGCCCGATTTCACGCTTTAACCGCGTTATCACCGACGCAGCGCTGAGCCAGGAGACGCTGGAGCAGTTGAAAGCAGCCCATCTTCAGGTGGATATCGTCGATCCTTACGCCGTCGTTTAACGCTTTTTGCCCGTGTCAGGCACGGGCCTTCCCTCTCTCAGAATATTCCCACGTTGTAATTAAGAGTTTTTACCTGTGTTAATCATGCGGAAAAATTAGAATAGAATTTAGCGATATAACAGGGAGTAATATACGCACCTGCCCTTTTTAAGCTTATATCGTGACATCGTTTCACGAACCGCCCGGTAAAGTGGTGAATTCTTACTATACTTAACTGAGACTGGCTTCCGTGAATCAATTATTCTGGAGAAAGTATGATGACCTTAAATAACAAAAAAGTGGCCGCTGCAATGCTGGCTATTACCCTCGCAATGTCCCTGAGTGCCTGCTCTAACTGGTCTAAGCGTGACCGCAACACGGCAATCGGCGCAGGTGCCGGTGCGCTGGGCGGTGCAGTACTGACCGATGGCAGCACGCTCGGTACGCTTGGCGGTGCGGCAGTAGGCGGTATTATCGGTCACCAGGTGGGCAAATAAGGCAGGACGCCAGCAAAAGCAAACCCGCGTTGACGAATTATTGTGTGTTAATTTTCAGGTCTGACTAACAGCAGTTAAAATAAAAGGCCACGGTAATTGCCGTGGCCCAATAATTAATATTATTCCGAATTAACCGCCCGCGAGTTTTACTTTCATCCCTTTCGCTTCCAGCAATGATTTAATCAAATCACGCTTATCGCCCTGGATTTCAATCACACCGTCTTTCACCGCGCCACCGCAGCCACATTTCTTTTTCAGCTCGGCGGCAATGCTCGCCAGCGTCGCATCGTCCGCATCAATACCGGAGATCAGGCATACGCCCTTTCCTTTGCGCCCGCTGGTTTGCTTTTGAATACGCACAATCCCGTCGCCTTTTGGGCGCTGGACTTCGGCTTTCGGTTCATCAATACGCCCGGTTTCCGTGGAGTACACCAGCCGGCTGTTATTATCTTTCATCACGCCCCCTGTGCCAGCGAGGCGCGGATATCCCGTAGAGTCTGTGCCGGGTCCGCAGATTGGGTGATCGGACGCCCAATCACCATAAAGTCTACCCCAGCCTGTTGAGCCTGCTGCGGCGTCATGATTCGGCGCTGATCGCCTGCATCACTGCCAACCGGGCGAATGCCAGGGGTAATGAGTTTGAATTCACGGCCTAACGCCGTCTTAAAGCGCACCGCTTCCTGTGCAGAGCACACGACGCCATCCAGGCCACACTCTTTTGTCAGCGTCGCCAGGCGCTCGGCGTAGTCTGCCGGGCTGGCGGTAATGCCCAGGTCAGCCAGGTCGCTGGCTTCCATGCTGGTCAGTACGGTAACGGCGATCAGCAGTGGCGCGTCTTTCCCAAATGGAACAAGCGCTTCTTTTGCCGCACGCATCATACGAGCGCCCCCCGTAGCATGAACGTTGACCATCCACACGCCCATTTCAGCCGCAGCCGCCACGGCACGCGCGGTGGTGTTAGGGATATCGTGGAACTTCAGATCGAGGAAAACATCAAACCCTCGCTGGTGCAGGTCGCCCACCAGCTGTGGACCAAACAGGGTAAACATCTCCTTGCCTACTTTCAGACGGCAGTCGCGCGGGTCGATACGGTCAACAAAGGCCAGGGCGCTATCGCGATTATCATAATCAAGTGCAACGACTATCGGCGATTCAGTGACAACACGGGAGGAGGATGACGCAGTTGAATTCATGGCAAAACCTTCTGACTGTTGGGCACCAGCGCGGCGCAAAAAAGTTAAACGGCAGCATTCTACTCGCCAGCCAGGTAAATTTACAGCCGCGATTGCCCCCTGCTAAGCGAAAGTTGCACGATGCTGAAGTTGGGCACGATGAAGATTTATATAGTATGTTGTAACTAAAGTGTGGGCTTTTAAAAAATCGGAGGCTTACTGACCATCCAGCCCGCGAATCGGTTTCACCGTTGACCATGCGCGGCAGGACGGGCAATGCCAGTACATGGTATAGGCGGTAAAGCCGCATTTTTGACAGCGATAGCGGGGCTTGGTGCGAATTTGCTCGCCAACCATATCCCTCAGTACCATCAAACTCTCTTTCGCTCGCCCTTCCTCCGCCTCATGCAGGTGATAATCCATCAGACGATGGAATACACGCATTGTCGGATGACGCTGGAGCTGACGGTTGATATACATCTGAGCAGTTTCAGCCCCTTCGCGCTGCTCGAGAATACTCGCCAGCATAAGCTCTGCCACCGCCCCACTGTTTTCTTCCACGCAGCGCTTAAGGAATACTTCCCACTCATCCGGCTGATTAAGCTGCTGGTAGCAAACCTGCAGCATCTCCAGTGTTTCACTGACCAGTTCGCTATCTTGCTCAATCACACGTTTTAGCGAGTCTACCGCTTTGGCATACTCGCCTTTTTCCATAAAAATACGCCCCATCATGATGGAGACCCGGGCGCAGTTTTTATCTGCTGCGGCCCCTTTTTTCAACAATGACATGGCTTTGTCTGTATCGTCATTGCCGATATTTTGCAGCGCAAGTTCACAGTAGAAGTGCGCGATTTCCACACGCTGTTTGTCTTTACCGAGTTTCACCAGACGTTCGGCCACGTCGATGGCTTTCTGCCAGTCGCTTGTTGCCTGGTGAATTTGCAGCAGCTGCTGCAGCGCGCTGATGCGGAAATCGGTCTCGTCGATAAGCTGGCTGAACATATCTTCGGCGCGGTCATAAAGACCTGCAGCCATATAGTCTTTGCCAAGCTGCTGCACGGCAAGCAGGCGCTGATCATAGTTCAGCGACGCACTCTCCATAAGCGACTGGTGGATACGAATAGCCCGATCGACTTCGCCACGCTGGCGGAAGAGGTTGCCTAACGTGAGATGCGCTTCAACGGTGCCTGTGTCCTCTTTAAGCATGTCGAGGAACAGATCAACCGCTTTATCCTGCTGGTTAGCCAGCAGGAAGTTCACGCCGGCCACGTAGTCACGGGAAAGGCGGCTGGCCTCCTGCTGTTTGTCTTGCAGCGCACTTCTGCGCCCCATATACCAGCCATAAGCGGCCGCAACGGGTAATAGCAGAAACAGCAGTTCCAACATAGAAGATTATTCCTTCACAGCCGGCACATTGGGAGCCGGCACATCAGCGGTGGGGGTAACTTGTTGCTCAAGGCGTTTAATTTTTCGCTCAGCGCGGGCCAGGGAAACACGGACGCGCAGCCAGAACAGACCGCAAATCAGCCATCCAATAATAAATCCTGCGGCAAACAGCGTCGCCAGCAAACTGGATACCCGATATTCCCCCTGTGCCAGCAGGTAGTTAAAGTTCACTACCTGATCGTTTTGCGCCCCCAACGTAATTGAAATCACAAAGATGGCGAGGACCAGCAAGAAAATGAATAAATATTTCACATGACATCCCGTTATGTGGTCACAGCTTGCTCAGCTATGCCAAAAATGAATCCCGGAGGTATAAACTACCATTTCAGGCCAAACCGGGGAATCCATTAACCCCCATCAATGCATAAGAAATGAGGGTTAAAACACTATTATCAACTTTTTTCGTTGCGTTCGGTTATTTCCTGCTCTTCTTCGGCGGGTGGCGTGAGCGGACCACACCAGCGCTGCGCAAGCCAGGTCGCCAGAATGACTAACGCCCCAGAGATAATCGTAGCGACAACCAGATCGCGGGGCCAATGCATCCCCAGCAGCAATCGACTCCCCATCACGCCGGTTGCCCATATCAACAACACCGCCAGCGTCAATGTCCGTCGGCGCGGCCAAAGCAATCCTACGCCCAACAACGCCCAACTGGCAGCAAACATCGTGTGACCTGAAGGAAAAGCGAAACCGGTTTCGAACTGCCAGTGCTTGCGTAACCAGCCTGGAATATTATCCTGCCCTTCCAGCTGTGCTTTAACCAGTTCCGCACGCTGAGTACGCTTTAAATTGTAGAACTCGTCGGTAGGGATATGGTGAGTTTTTTCAAGCCATACGACGAAAGGCCGGGGTTCCTGCACTTTATTCTTGATAACGGACTTAATGCCCTGACCTATAAGGATAGCGGCAGCGAGGATAGCAAATAACATCAGTGCAGGTTTAAGGCGATAGCGCAGACACCACAGAAACCATGCGCAGAGAATAACATGCGTAATGACTCCCCAGGGTTGGGTGACGGTCTCAGTGACCCAATAAAGCATTTTTAACTCGCTTTCATTGCCCCCAGGGGCCCATTGCCAGCCGCTGAACCAGACGATTAACGGCATGATTAACAGAAGTATTGTGCCAGCTGCGATGCGTTTTGCTATTGCCTGCATGAAAACCTCATGATAATGAAAGCTTTTAAAGAATAACCGAAAATGCCTGAGAAGGTTAAACCACGCGGTGGTCATTGGCAAAAATGGCTTTTTAATCTGTCAATGAAGCGAACGACTGCGCGTTATGGCAAAATATCCGACATTAACGTACAGGCCAGACTTCTGGCAGACACCAAGGTGTCAAAATAAGTACCTGGAGAATCACATGCAGCTTAAACGTGTGGCAGAAGCCAAACTGCCAACCCCATGGGGCGATTTCCTGATGGTGGGTTTTGAAGAAGTGGCAACGGGACAGGATCATGTTGCCCTGGTTTTTGGTGATATTAGTGGTGAAGAACCTGTTCTGGCGCGCGTTCACTCCGAATGTCTGACCGGTGACGCGCTGTTTAGTCTGCGCTGCGACTGCGGTTTCCAGCTTGAAGCGGCGTTGACCCACATTGCTGAAAAAGGCCGTGGCGTGCTGCTTTATCATCGTCAGGAAGGCCGTAATATCGGGCTGCTGAATAAAATCCGGGCCTATGCGCTGCAGGACAAAGGCTACGATACGGTAGAAGCGAACCACCAACTCGGTTTTGCTGCCGATGAGCGTGACTTTACGCTGTGTGCCGACATGTTCAAACTACTGGGCGTGGATGCCGTACGTTTGCTCACCAACAACCCGAAGAAAGTCGAAATTTTGACCGAGGCAGGGATCAACATCGTTGAGCGCGTGCCGCTCATTGTCGGCCGTAACCCGAAAAATGCGCATTACCTAGACACCAAGGCGGCCAAAATGGGCCATCTGCTGTCGGAATAAGCGTGTTCATCTCGTAAAAAAGCCCCTTTTCAGGGGCTTTTTCGTTTCTTACTTCAGCATATTCCTGATCACATAATGCAAGATACCGTCGTGCCGGAAATAGGTCAGCTCATTGCCGGTATCAATACGGCAGAGGCAGTCAATCACTTGCTTGCGCCCGTCGGCAAAGGTCAGCGTAACCGGCACAACAGCACCTGGCTTCAGCTGGTTTAACCCGCTGATATCCAGCTTCTCCTCCCCTGTTAAACCTAACGTTTTTCGCGTGACGCCCTGTGGGAACTCCAGCGGTAAAATGCCCATGCCGATAAGGTTCGAACGGTGAATACGCTCGAAGGATTCGGCGATGACTACCCGCACGCCCAGCAAACGAGGGCCTTTGGCCGCCCAGTCTCGGCTTGAACCAGAGCCATACTCTTTCCCGGCGATTACTGCCAGCGGAATGCCCCGCTTTTTGTAACGCATTGCGGCGTCATAGATAGACAGGACTTCTTCACCCGGCAGTAACCGCGTCATGCCGCCTTCAACGCCCGGCACCATCTCGTTACGAATACGGATGTTGGCAAACGTCCCGCGCATCATCACTTCATGGTTACCGCGGCGAGAACCGTAGGAGTTAAAGTCCCTACGCTCTACCCCATGCCCCTGCAGGTAGCGCCCCGCCGGGCTGTCTGGTTTAATGCTCCCCGCAGGGGAAATATGGTCGGTAGTAACCGAATCCCCCAGCATCGCCAGCACGTTAGCCCCGTGAATATCCTCCACTGCTTTTGGCTCAGCGCCCATCTCATCAAAGAACGGCGACAGTCGGATATAGGTTGAATCATCCTGCCAGCCGTAGGTGGCCGACCGCTCCACTTCAATGTTGCGCCACTCTTCAGTCCCCTCAAACACTTCGGCATATTCTTTGTGGAACATCTCGGTAGTGACCTGCGCCACAGCCGTAGCAATTTCCTGACTGCCCGGCCAGATATCTTTCAGGTAGACATCAGCGCCATTTTTATCCTGCCCCAGTGGCTCTTTAGTCAGGTCGATGTTCATGTTGCCAGCCAGCGCATAGGCGACGACAAGCGGCGGTGAGGCCAGCCAGTTAGTTTTCACCAGCGGGTGAATACGGCCTTCGAAGTTGCGGTTGCCGGAAAGCACAGCGCCTACGGTAAGATCGCCTTTTTTGATCGCCTGCTCGATAGGATCGGGCAACGGGCCTGAGTTACCGATACAGGTAGTACAGCCGTAGCCCACCAGATTAAAGCCAAGCTCATCAAGGTAGGGGGTTAATTTGGCTTTCGCCAGATAATCCGAGACCACCTTAGAGCCCGGCGCAAGCGAAGCCTTAACCCACGGCTGCGGCTTCAGCCCTAAACTAACGGCTTTTTTAGCCAGCAGCCCAGCCGCCATCAGCACGCTAGGGTTTGAAGTGTTGGTACAAGAGGTAATTGCCGCAATCACCACGGCGCCATCCGGCAATTGATGCTCTTCGCCTGCCAGCGTGTAGCTGATCGGATGACGATCTTTATGGGAAGCGTTGACTTCAAGCTCGTTGCTGGCGGCAAAAGCTCTTGGCACTCCGCCGAGCGGGACACGATCCTGCGGGCGTTTTGGCCCGGCCAGGCTTGCCTCAACGTCATTCATGTTCAAAGAGAGCGTACTGGTGAACACAGGCTCATCACCGGTATTGCGCCACATGCCCTGCGCCTTAGCGTAGGCCTCCACCAAAGCCACCTGCTCTTCGCTACGCCCGCTGAGGCGCATATACTCCAGCGTTACGCCGTCAATCGGGAAGAAGCCGCAGGTCGCACCGTATTCAGGAGACATGTTGGCGATAGTTGCCCGATCGGCGAGCGGGAGCGAATCGAGGCCATCGCCATAAAACTCAACAAATTTGCCCACAACGCCGTGTTTACGCAGCATCTGGGTGACGGTCAGCACAAGGTCCGTCGCGGTGATCCCTTCCCGCAGTTTGCCCTCAAGCTTAAAGCCGACCACATCGGGAATCAGCATGGATACCGGCTGGCCCAGCATCGCCGCTTCAGCTTCGATGCCGCCTACCCCCCAGCCCAGCACGCCAAGACCGTTAATCATCGTAGTATGCGAGTCGGTGCCCACCAGCGTGTCAGGGTAAGCGACAAGTTCGCCGTTCTGTTCTTCACTCCAGACGGCTTTACCCAGGTACTCAAGGTTGACCTGGTGGCAAATGCCGGTCCCGGGCGGCACAACGCTGAAACGGCTAAACGCCTGCTGGCCCCAGCGTAAGAAAACATAGCGCTCGTGGTTTCGCTCCATCTCGAGGCGAACGTTTTCCTCGAAGGCATCGTTGTCACCGAAGTGGTCTACGGTCACGGAGTGGTCAATCACCAGATCGACCGGGGAAAGCGGGTTAACTTTGGCCACATCGCCGCCGAGGCGCTTGACCGCCTCACGCATCGCGGCCAGATCCACCACCGCTGGTACGCCGGTGAAGTCCTGCATCAGCACCCGGGCGGGACGATAGGCAATTTCGCGATCGGCGTGGGCCTGTTTCAGCCAACCGGCCAGGGCATGAATATCTTCGCGGGTGACGGAGTCTTCATCCTGCCAGCGCAGCAGGTTCTCCAGCAAAACTTTTAGCGACTTAGGTAACCGGCTGATATCCCCCAGCTCTTTTGAAGCCAGCGGCAAGCTGTAGTAGTGCCAGGTTTTATTTAGCGCCCGTAGAGTGTCCTTACTGGCTTCGCGTAGGGTTAACGACATAGCTCCTCCTTTATGACAGGGATAGCGAGTGCCCTGATTATTCGCAGGGTCACTATTAAAGATAACACAAACCTGCCGTAACGATTTGATAACAACCCGAATTGATAAATGGCGGTGATGGAGAAGCGGTAATAAAACGAACGCCCCAACGATAACGTCAGGGCGAGAGGAAAACCGGGAGGATAATTCGAAGCAGTAAGGACGTGGCGTTTAGCCACTGACAACAAAGGTTAATTGGCGAAGGCGCGAAGTATTTCTACCCAGAACAAGGCAGAGAGCGTAAAAGCGCCCATCCATGACCAGTATTTTACAGCATTGTGATTATTCATAGGGTTAACCCAATGTGACTATATGCAACCAGACTGCTTATTTAAGCAATCACCAGAATGTATTGCTGCGTGTAATTATTAGTGAATAACAGGTTACCCGGCGGTAAATAAAAAGTGCTTTAAATCCCGCAGAGAAAATAAACGATTCAATAACGATTTTATTGTTTTTTACTGTCGTCTTCAGAAAACAAATCAATAAAGGCCTGCTGCTGTTTCGTCAGCTTCCAGCCTTCAGGTGGCGTGTTTTCCTCTTTCTTAACGTCTTTTCGTGGCTTGCCGCTGTTGCGGGCCACGACCTTAGGTGCAGAAGCCCTATCCCGAGTAGACATAGCTACCCCCAAAAATGCCAGGCAACCAGCGCCACAACCAGCCAGAACAAGGCTGAAACCAAAAACACCGCAATCCATGCCTTGCGTTTCAGAGCCGGATCTTGTTGCGGTTCCTCACTTCCTGATGACATTGCTAGCCTCATACAATCGACACCACTTATCGTAACGTTTCTAAACAATCGGTATAACTAATCGCCAGTTGGGATTAATCCTAAAGAAACTCTAGCTCAAAAGCCAGAAAAATTGCGCAATAAGCAGGAGAAAAGATTTAATCTTTTGACCTGAAATAAATAATCGAAACCTCAGATTTGCGCAACCACGAATTATTTACTAGCTGTGTCTCTTAATTGCGACACAATAACCATTAACAGGATGTGGCTTATTTGCGGGAATGGGAATAGACGAAGAAATGCGTTTAATTCTTGTTTAATAATGACTCGGGCATCTCCGGATTCACCCGAAGATACCCTGGGGAATTATTTGGCAGGTAATTTTATATCTTTAAACATCGCTTCAATATCTTCGTTAGAGCGCAAAGCTACGGCGGTGTCCACCACGTCACGGGTTAAATGTGGCGCAAAACGCTGAATAAAATCATACATATAACTACGCAGGAAAGTACTCCGACGGAAACCTATTTTCGTGGTGCTGTGGCTAAATACGCCCTGGGCTTCGATACGGACTAAATCAGGGTCTGAAATCGGATCCACCGCCATGCTCGCAATAACCCCTACTCCCAGTCCTAAGCGAACGTAGGTTTTAATCACATCGGCGTCGGTGGCAGTAAAGACGATTCGCGGCGTTAACCCTGCGCGGTTGAAGGCGGTGTCCAACTCAGAACGTCCGGTAAAACCAAATGTGTAGGTGACCAGTGGATACTGTGCCAGCTCTTCGATGCTGACCGATTCTTTAGAAGCCAATGGATGATCCGGCGTGACCACAATGGAGCGGTTCCAATGGTAGCAAGGCAGCATCACCAGGTCGTCATAAAGATGAAGCGCCTCAGTAGCGATCGCAAAGTCTGCATTTCCTTTGGAAACTGCCTCTGCAATCTGCGTCGGCGACCCCTGATGCATATGCAGTGAAACCCGAGGATAACGTTCGATAAAGCCTTTAATCACGCCTGGTAGCGCGTAACGAGCCTGCGTGTGGGTTGTCGCCACATAGAGCGAGCCTTTGTCAGGCCAGGTGTGTTCTCCGGCGACGGATTTGATCGCATCGACTTTCGACAGCACTTCACGGGCGATGCGGATGATTTCCTGCCCCGCCGGGGTGACCTGGGTCAGGTGCTTCCCGCTACGGGCGAAAATCTGGATCCCCAGTTCGTCTTCCAGCATACGAACTTGCTTACTGATCCCGGGCTGGGAGGTATAAAGCCCTTCCGCCGTCGAGGAGACATTAAGATTGTGGTTTACGACTTCAACGATATAACGCAGCTGCTGTAATTTCATAACTTACCGTCCAGGGTCAAAGGCCCCGGCGCGATGGGCGGGGTTAAGACGCAGAAAAAACGAAAATTGACATTGCTTTACTCACTATATCAGTTATAGCTACTTTGTATAGATGGGATGAAAAGATAATAAACGAGTTATATAAGGCGCCATAAAAAAACCGGAGACAGGCTCCGGTTTTCACAGGTTCAGGCAGAATTATTTCTTGCCAACGACCCACTTGCCGTCAACGAAGAAAGCCGACCAGCCGGTCGCTTTGCCGTCTTTGTCAGAAGCCACATACTGCTGCTTCGTTTTGCGGCTAAAGCGAACGAACGCTTTATTGCCGTCTGGATCTTCCTGAGGAGCATCGGCCAGATAGCGCAGCTTCTCGGGCAGACGATCGCGGAAGCGATGCAGCTCTTCAACCAGCGGGGCGCGTGTTTCACGAGATTTCGGGAACGTGTTCGCGGCCAGGAAGACGCCAGCGGCACCGTCTCGTAGAACGAAATACGCGTCCGATTTCTCACACGGTAGTTCCGGCAGCGGGACCGGATCTTCCTTCGGTGGCGCAACTTCGCCATTACGCAGGATCTTACGGGTGTTTTTGCACTCATCGTTGGTACAAGCCATGTACTTGCCAAAACGCCCCATTCTCAGGTGCATTTCTGAGCCACATTTCTCGCACTCAACAATTGGGCCGTCATAGCCCTTGATGCGGAATTCACCCTCTTCGATTTCGTAGCCGTCACAGGTCGGGTTATTACCACACACGTGCAGCTTGCGCTTTGGATCGATGAGGTAGCTGTCCATTGCCGTGCCGCACTTCTGGCAGCGACGCTTGGCGCGCAGCGCGTTGGTTTCCGCATCATCACCTTCAAGCACGTTAAGAACTTCGTTCTCCGGCACCAGGTTGATGGTGGTTTTGCAGCGTTCTTTCGGCGGTAACGCATAGCCAGAACAGCCGAGGAATACACCGGTACTCGCGGTACGGATCCCCATTTTACGGCCGCAGGTTGGGCAGTCGATACTGGTCAGGACCATCTGGTTCGGGCGCATACCGCCTTCTTCCGGATCCTGCTCCGCTTTCTCAAGCTGGCCGCTAAAATCAGTGAAGAAGTTGTCCAGTACGCCTTTCCACTCGGCCTGGTTATTGGCCACCTGATCGAGGCTGTCCTCCATTTGCGCCGTGAAGTCATAATTCATCAGCTCGCGGAAGTTCTCTTCCAGACGATCGGTAACAATCTCACCCATTTTTTCAGCGTAGAAACGGCGGTTCTCAACGCGCACGTAGCCACGATCCTGAATGGTCGAAATGATAGACGCGTAGGTGGACGGGCGGCCAATTCCGCGTTTTTCCAGCTCTTTCACCAACGACGCTTCGCTGAAACGCGCTGGCGGCTTGGTAAAGTGCTGGGCAGGAAGCAGCTCAACCAGGGTCAGCGCCTCACCTGGGTTCACCGCCGGTAAAGTGCGGTCTTCATCGCCCTTACGCAGAGCAGGCATCACTTTCGTCCAGCCATCAAAGCGCAGCGTGCGGCCACGCGCCTTCAGGCGGTACTCACCGGCTTCCACCGTCAGCGTCGTGGAATCGTATTTCGCAGGCGTCATCTGGCAGGCAACGAACTGGCGCCAGATTAGTTGATAAAGCTTCTGGGCATCCGCCTCCATGTCTTTTAACGCTTCAGACTGCACGGACACATCAGAAGGACGAATCGCTTCGTGCGCTTCCTGAGAGTTGTCCTTGCTGGCGTATTGATTGGCTTCAGCCGGCAGATATTTCTTACCGAAGTTTTCTTCGATGTAGCCGCGCACCATGCTCACCGCATCCTGGCTCAGATTGGTAGAGTCAGTACGCATGTAGGTAATGTGGCCCGCTTCGTAAAGACGCTGCGCCATCATCATGGTTTTCTTCACGCCGAAGCCAAGGCGGGTACTGGCGGCCTGCTGCAACGTGGAGGTAATGAACGGTGCCCCAGGTTTACTGCTGGTTGGCTTGTCTTCGCGATCCAGAACGGTGTAACGCGCTTTTTCAAGCAGGCTAACGGCCGCCATCGTCTGCTCGCGGTTAACCGGACGGAACGGTTTGTCTTTATGGTGACTCACCTGTACCGGCAGCGCGTCGCCCTTCGGCGTCGACAGATTGGCGTCGATTTCCCAGTACTCTTCCGGAACGAACGCTTTAATTTCGCGCTCACGTTCGACCACAAGGCGAACCGCCACGGACTGAACGCGCCCGGCTGACAGGCCACGCGCAATCTTTTTCCACAGCAGCGGAGACACCATGTAGCCCACAACGCGGTCCATAAAGCGGCGCGCCTGCTGGGCATTCACACGGTCAATATTCAGTTCACCCGGCTTTTCAAACGCCTGACGAATCGCATTCTTAGTGATTTCGTTAAACACCACGCGGCTATAGCGGGTGTCATCGCCACCGATAACTTCCCGCAGGTGCCAGGCAATGGCTTCCCCTTCGCGGTCAAGGTCGGTTGCGAGATAGATGTGGTCTGCTTTTTCTGCCAGTGACTTCAGCTCGGAGACCACTTTCTCCTTGCCTGGCAGCACTTCGTAATGAGCATCCCAGTTATGCCAGGGATCGACACCCATACGGTTGACGAGCGCTCCGCGTTCATCCTTTTTGACCTTTTTGGCCCCTTTGGCGGCGGTAGAGTCAGCGCTCTTCTTGGTGGTTGATCCACTGGTCGGCAAATCACGGATGTGACCGACGCTGGACTTCACCACGTAGTCATTTCCGAGATATTTGTTGATCGTTTTGGCTTTTGCCGGGGACTCAACGATAACGAGAGCTTTACCCATTTTCACCTTTACCTATTTAATTCTTCCAGGAATACGTCGCAAATTTTCACCTTCCACTGGCGACGCGCTTTTTTATATTGCGGCAGCGTAGAAGGAGATCAACTCTTTTTTTCAATAACCTGCAACACCCTCAGCTCACTCATCGGGTAATGCAGGCCAAAAGCCTCAAGCAAGTGGCATAGCACGACGGAAGTTTGGTCGAATGTCAAGCAATTCTGTTGCCAGATTTGCGAAAGCGTCACACTCTACCTGATAAAATATGTTACGCAACTTTATTAGCATGCAATACCCGATCCCGCCAGCACGGTTAACTTTTTTAAGGCCACAGGGTTTACAGGGAAAATTTGCCCTTTTCCCTCAAGCGGACGTAAACTAGCGCCAGTTTTTTAAGGAGAACATCATGCAAGAGACAACTCAGCCTATTGACCGCGAATCCCTCCTAGTCGAGGCGAACAAAATCATTCGTGAACATGAGGATTTCCTGCACGGGATGGAAGCCACCGGCGTGGAACAGAAAAACGGCGTGCTGGTCTTTAGTGGAGAATACTTCCTGGACGAGCAAGGTTTGCCCACGCCGAAGAGTACGGCGGTGTTTAATATGTTTAAACACCTGGCCCACGTCCTGTCAGAAAAGTATTCTCTGCAGGGCTAAACGAAAAGCGAGGCTTGAATGCCTCGCTTTTTTTTAGCAAAAAATGGCTTTACAGCAGGGGGTTTTCACCACGCTGCCACCAGCGTAACAGCAGGCGGTCTAAGCTGTTCGCTGCGCTACCGGTGAAGCGGTCCATCACTTTTTTACGCTGCAGATAGCGTACATTAATAGCGTCAAAATCTTTCATCATCCCCAGCAGCAGATCGTCGCTGGTCGCCACGTCATCCACCAGACCTTTTTCTTTCGCCTGCGTACCATACCAGTGCTCGCCCGTGGCCACCGCTTCAATATCAAGGCCCGGACGCATACTGCTGACAAACTGCTTGAACAGATGATGCGTTTCATTGAGGTCTTCCCGGAACTTCTCCCGCCCCTGTTCGGTGTTTTCACCCAGCAGCGTCAGCGTACGTTTGTACTGCCCTGCAGTATGCAGCTCAACGTCAATATCATTCCGCTTTAGCAGGCGATGGAAGTTAGGGATTTGCGCGACAACGCCAATTGACCCAATGATGGAGAATGGCGCGGCCACAATGCGCTGTGCCACACACGCCATCATATAACCGCCGCTGGCCGCCACCTTATCGACCGCAATGGTTAAAGGCACTGCTTTGTCTCGCAAGCGCTGAAGCTGGGATGCCGCCAGCCCGTAGCCATGAACCACGCCGCCGGGGCTTTCCAGGCGCAGCAAAACTTCATCCTTGGGTTTAACCACAGATAACACGGCGGTAATTTCTTCACGGAGCGAGCTGACTTCGTGGGCATCCATACTGCCTTTGAAATCGAGGACATAAAGCGTCGGCTTGCCCGAGCTGGCCTTTTCACCGCGTTTAGCCCGCGCTTTGGCCTGCTTAGCCTCCAGCTTAAGCTTTTTCTTTTCTTCCTTAAGCCACAGCTTCTGCTGATGCGGGTCAAGCATCGCGACCTGCATCTCTTGCTGCACATCCTGATACTGCTCGCTCAGATTCGTCAGCCTCAGTTCACCCCGGGCCTGCTTCTTACGTTGCGCAACGTTCACCAGAATGAGAGCAACGGCACCAATTGCCACCACAATGGTCACCGCTTTAGCCAAAAAAAGTCCATAGTCAGCAATCAGATCCACATTTACCGCCTTTATCACTAAGCATTGTTAATGTCCGCAGTGTACCCGAGCTGGCACACGTTCGTCTGTAAGTAACTATAAAGGCAGCAACAGCGCTTCTTTAAAGCGTTTGGCCCGGGGAAATTTTTGCAAAATGTTAATCCTTAGCATTGTCTCCGGCTGACTGATTGAAATACGCCCGTCTTTAAGGCATAAAGCCGGGTAACCCAATGAGAAATAAGACGTGAGCATATTGCATCACGCGAGGAGTAAAACCGTGCACTATCAGCCACAAGATAATTTACTGAAAAATCGCATTATTTTAGTAACCGGCGCCAGCGATGGCATCGGCCGCGTCGCCGCGCTCACCTACGCTCGCTTTGGTGCCTCGGTCATTTTACTGGGTCGCAATGAGCAAAAGCTCCGCGCCGTCGCCGGTGAGATCCAGTCTCACGGTTTGCTCCCTGCACACTGGTTCACGCTCGACCTGGCTACCGCCACGTCAGCAGATTGCCATGCGCTGGCTAACAAGCTTAGCGCGCTGGTTCCCCGCCTCGATGGTGTCCTGCATAATGCCGGTATTCTTGGCGATGTCGTGTCAATGGATAAGCAGGATCCCGACACCTGGCAGGCCGTCATGCAGGTGAACGTCAATGCGACCTTTTTCCTGACTCAGGCTTTGCTTCCTTTATTACTTAAATCCGAATCCGGCTCTCTGGTGTTTACCACCTCGAGCGTGGGTCGCCAGGGCCGCGCTGGCTGGGGCGCTTACGCCGCCTCGAAGTTTGCTACGGAAGGCATGATGCAGGTACTGGCGGAAGAGTATAAGCAGCACAACCTGCGCGTGAACTGCATCAACCCAGGCGGTACCCGTACAGCCATGCGCGCCAGCGCCTTCCCTACGGAAGATCCGGCCAAACTGAAAACGCCGCGGGATTTAATGCCGCTTTATCTCTGGCTGATGGGCGACGACAGTCGCCGTAAGACCGGCATGAGTTTTGATGCCCAGCCTAACCGCAAACCCGGGATTTCAGAATGAGCGAGGAGCGTTATCAGCAGCGCCAACAGCGCCAGAAAGAAAAGGTTGATGCGCGCATTGCAGAAGCCCAACAGGAACGCGGGATTTTGATCGTCTTCACCGGTAACGGCAAAGGCAAAACCACCGCCGCATTCGGCACAGCTAGCCGTGCAGTAGGCCACGGCAAAAAAGTCGGTGTGATTCAATTCATTAAAGGCCAGTGGCCCAACGGCGAGCGCAATCTGCTGGAGCCACACGGGGTTGAGTTTCAGGTGATGGCGACAGGCTTTACCTGGGAGACGCAAAACCGGGAAACGGACACCTCCGCCTGCCTTACCGTGTGGGAGCACGGCAAACGGATGCTGGCTGACGCCACGCTGGATATGGTGATCCTCGACGAGCTGACCTACATGGTGGCTTACGATTATCTGCCGCTGGAAGACGTCTTAAGCGCGCTGGCTAACCGCCCGGTGAATCAGACAGTGATTGTGACAGGCCGCGGGTGCCACCGCGATATTCTGGAGATAGCCGACACGGTCAGCGAACTCCGCCCGGTTAAGCATGCCTTTGACGCCGGAGTGAAGGCGCAGATGGGTATTGATTACTAATAAAAAACCCCTCGCTTGAGGGGTTAAGATTTAGCTGCCGTTGCCGTTATTACGGCTGCTGCTGGCGCGGCGGTTGCCGCCGGTCACTTGAGTGTGACGCTTCACGGCGCGGCGGATCTGATTCGCCTTCATGCGGCGACGATCTTTCTCCACAGCCACTTTGCTGCTGGTTTCTTCCGGCAATTCCACCAGCGTACGCAGATAGTTTGTCTGCGCCAGGTCAAGTTCGGTGTAGCCCCCGCGCGGCAAGCCTTTCGGCAGCTTAATGTCACCGTAGCGCACGCGAATAAGGCGGCTAACCTGTACGCCAACCGCTTCCCAAAGGCGACGCACCTCGCGGTTACGGCCTTCGGTCAGGGTCACGTTGTACCACTGGTTAATGCCTTCGCCGCCGGTGAACTTGATGGTTTTGAAGGCCGCAGGGCCATCTTCAAGCTGCACGCCGCGGGACAGTTGTCTTACCTTGTCGTCATCCACCTGGCCAAATACGCGCACGGAGTATTCACGCTCCACTTCACGGCTTGGGTGCATCAGGCGATTTGCCAGTTCTCCGTCGGTGGTGAACAGCAGTAAACCACAGGTATTCACATCCAGACGCCCAACGGCAATCCAGCGTGCACCGCGCAGCTTTGGCAAACGGTCAAAAACGGTTGGGCGCCCTTCCGGGTCGCTGCGGGTACACAGCTCACCTTCCGGCTTGTAATAGGCCAACACGCGGCAGATTTGTTCCGCAGATTCGCGGATGGAGATCAAATGACCATCGATGCGGATTTTAAGCGACTGGGTGATTTCAACACGATCGCCCAGCGTGGCAATTTTGCCATCAACGCTTACGCGACCTGCAGAGATAATGGTTTCAATCTCACGACGGGAACCATGGCCAGCGCGAGCCAGCACTTTTTGTAACTTTTCGCTCATTGAGCTTCCTCGGGTGTCGCCTTCACAGGCGTCTCAGATACTTTGAAATCAAAAGGCATGAGCCTGATGAAGTATAAATACGAATTTGAATGGCTGCCCGGAAATACAGGAAAACCGCTGACAGCATCGTGGCCGCACATAGTACACGAATTTTAACTTAAATGGAGTGAAAACCCGTTTCCCGATTTACTCACCGCTGGCTCTGAGTATCCAGCAGCATAGTTCGCTCGCCGGGAGCACAGTTTCGCGAAGTAGCCGCATGTTTATTTCCTCTGACGGCCTCACTGCCCCCCAGAAAAACAGGAATGCCACTCTTCAGCCAGCGGTGATACAGCGCCTGTTGATTAGCATCCAGCGCCTTATCGGCCCAAATCATAATGTGGTCAGCGTGAATACGGCTAAGATCCGGGCAGGGAATACCGCGGTCCAGTACCTCGACGCAAAAACCGTCGCTGGCAAAACGGATCCCTTCCAGCCACAGTTCAACGGGGTCTTTAAGCGAAAGCGCCAGAATAAACAGACTGCCACCCGGACGCTTACGCCCGCTGGCCAGGACGAAAGTCGCATATTCAATCAGCGCCGTATCAAGCAATGCGCTATTCATCGCCTGCTCCTGCTGTGCATCGGCGTTAAGCCATAGTCTCAGCGGGCGGATAACTTCATCGATAAAAACAGCGGGCGGGACTTCGCGGCCATAGCGCCAGATAAGCCCCCGCAGCTTCGCAGGCTGAATCGCTTCACACTGCGCCAGCAGAGCTTCCTGAACGTCGAGCCATCTTAAAGGCGGAGACATCTCCTCGCCTTTCAGCAGCGCCAGCATATCCGACAAAGCAACCCCTTTTTCAAGCCAGCCGACAATAGCGGCGACCTGCGAACAGTGGGTAAAATCAAAAAAACGGTGCCCGTTCTCATCCACCTGCGGCTTGATCAACCCATAACGCTGCCAGCTGCGAATATTGGCGGGCGTCACGCCGCATTGAGAAGCAAGAACATCAATGTTAAATCGGGCCATAGCGATTTCCTTACAGGAAAGGTTTAACGTCCCCGACGCCCTCGCGCATAACAACCGGCGCGTCTTCCGTCAGATCGATAACCGTGGTGGGCTGCTGCCCCAGATAACCGCCGTGGATAACCAGATCCACCACTTTCTCGAGGCGATCTTTGATCTCTTCGGGATCGGACTCGGTAAACTCGTTGCCCGGCAGCATCAGCGAGGTCGACAGCATAGGCTCGTTCAGCACTTCAAGCAGCGCCAAAGCAATCGGGTTTGACGGCACGCGCAGCCCGATGGTTTTACGTTTTTCCTGCAGCAGGCGGCGAGGAACTTCTTTGGTGCCCTTCAGAATAAAGGTGTAATTCCCCGGCGTGTTGTTTTTAATCAGCCGGAATGCCACGTTGTCGACAAAGGCGTAAGTCGACAGCTCGGACAGATCCCGACACATCAGGGTAAAGTTGTGGCCGTCAGGGAGCTGACGAATACGACAAATGCGCTCCATAGCGCCCTTATCTTCAATCTTGCAGCCCAGCGCATAGCCGGAATCGGTAGGGTAAACAATGACCCCGCCTTTACGAATAATATCGACGGCCTGGTTAATCAGGCGCGGCTGCGGGTTATCCGGATGGATATAATAAAACTGACTCATACTGCCCTCTCTTTAGCGATGTGGCTCTGCTCCCAGTGCTGCCATACGGGCTCAACGCCCGCCGGTAGCCACAGCTTACGACCCAGTTCAATCCACGCGCAGGGCAGATGAAAATCAGACCCCTGCGACGCCAGCAGATTAAATTGCTTAGCGTAGCTCGCAAGCTGAGTACGTTCGTTGGGAGCCTGCTGGCACTGCGCAACTTCCATGGCATCGCCACCGTGTTCGGCAAAGTGCGCCAGCAGTCGTTTTAGCCATTTTGCGGTCAGGCCGTAGCGCCCTGGATGCGCCAGCACCGCCTGCCCGCCAGAATGATGAATCACATCAATAGCTTGTTCTATTGTACACCACTGGGGCGGAACGTATCCGGTTTTCCCCTTCGCCAGATACTTCTTGAAGACGTCCCCTATATTGCTGGCCTTGCCCTGCTCGACCAGAAAACGAGCGAAATGCCCGCGGGTAATTGCCCCATTACCTGCGTGGCGCATCGCCCCTTCTAACGCGCCGGGAATACGTGCTTTATCCAGCCGTTCAGCAATCATTACCGCACGCTGGCTGCGGCGTTCACTTTGCTGTTCAAGAAAAAGCTTCAGCGCCGGGTGATGCTCATCAATGCCCAGGCCAACGATATGAATTTCGTGATTTTCCCAGACGGTGGAGATTTCAACGCCGCTAATTAACTGTAGCGGTAAATTTAGGCGCTGGATTTCAGCCCTCGCAGCAGGCAGGCCCGCCACGGTGTCATGATCGGTAATTGCCAGTACCGTAACGCGCATATCAACCGCGCGATTAACCAAAGCTTCAGGAGACAACAGGCCATCCGAGGCGGTAGTGTGGCTGTGTAAATCGTGGATCGTGGCCAGGGTGGGCTCGCTCAAAATGGCTCCAGAATGGGTAAACAGAAATTTAGCGGCCCATGATAACGATAATCGGCTATTTTAAAAAATCAGTCTTGACAATATAGCCACGAACCAGTTTACTAGTACGCAAGTTCACATAACGAGGTATCTGAAATGAAAGCGATGAATTCCCTGCACGGTTGGTGGCGTACTCCCTGAACTCGGGCGGTGCGATCGCGTACGCTGTTTAACAGCACAGATACCAGGCCCGCCAACGATGCGGGCTTTTTTTTGAACAAAATTTGAGAACTAAAATGCAAACACAAAAACCGGCACTTGAACTCCTGAGCAGCGAAGCTGCCTACCGTGAAAACCCAACGGCCCTTTTCCACCAGCTGTGCGGTGCGCGCCCTGCGACGCTGCTGCTGGAATCCGCAGACATCGACAGTAAAGACGACTTAAAAAGCCTGCTGCTGGTGGATAGCGCCATGCGCATTACGGCCTTAGGTGACACCGTCACCTTACAGGCGTTGTCTGCTAACGGCGCATCCCTGCTGCCGCTGCTGGATGCCGCGTTGCCAGCCGGCGTCGAAAACGAACACTTCCCGGATGGCCGCACCCTGCGGTTCCCAACGGTCAGCACGTTATTAGATGAAGATGCGCGCCTGTGCTCGCTGTCGGTCTTTGATGCATTCCGCATTATGCAGGAACTGGTCAGCGTACCAGCGGAAGAGCGTCATGCGATGTTCTTCGGCGGTCTGTTTGCCTACGACCTGGTGGCTGGCTTCGAAGACCTGCCGCAGCTGAAACAGGACAACCGTTGCCCGGACTACTGCTTCTACCTGGCTGAAACCTTATTGACCATCGATCACCAGAAAAAGCAAACCCGCATTCAGGCAAGCCTGTTTACGCCGTCAGACAGCGAAAAACAGCGCCTGCTGAAACGCACCGAACAGCTGCGCCAGCAAATCAGCGAAGAGCCTGCTGCCCTACCGGTGCAAAAAGTTGAGCACATGAGCTGCGATGTCAATCAGACCGACGAAGAGTTCGGGGCGGTAGTTCGCCAGATGCAAAAAGCCATTCGCATCGGTGAAATTTTCCAGGTTGTGCCGTCCCGCCGCTTCTCGCTGCCATGCCCGTCACCGCTGGCGGCATACCAGACGCTGAAGAAGAGCAACCCAAGCCCGTACATGTTCTTTATGCAGGACAACGATTTCACGCTGTTCGGCGCTTCCCCGGAAAGCTCACTGAAATATGATGCGACGAATCGCCAGATTGAAATTTACCCGATTGCCGGCACGCGCCCTCGTGGCCGCCGCGCTGACGGTTCGTTGGATCGCGACCTGGACAGCCGCATCGAGCTGGAAATGCGTACCGACCATAAAGAGCTTTCTGAACACCTGATGCTGGTTGACCTGGCGCGAAACGATCTCGCCCGCATCTGTACGCCGGGCAGCCGCTACGTGGCTGATTTAACCAAAGTTGACCGTTACTCCTTTGTGATGCACCTGGTGTCACGCGTTGTTGGCGAACTGCGCCACGACCTGGACGTGCTGCACGCCTACCGCGCCTGTATGAACATGGGCACCCTGAGCGGAGCACCGAAAGTCCGTGCGATGCAGCTGATTGCCGGGGCCGAAGGCGTCCGTCGCGGCAGCTACGGCGGCGCGGTGGGTTATTTCACCGCCCACGGCGACCTCGATACCTGCATCGTCATCCGCTCAGCCTACGTTGAAGACGGTATTGCCACCGTGCAGGCTGGCGCTGGCGTTGTACTTGATTCAGACCCGCAGTCCGAAGCCGACGAAACCCGAAACAAAGCCCGCGCTGTTTTGCGCGCCATTGCTACCGCGCATCACGCCCAGGAGATTTTCTAATGGCTGACATTCTGCTGCTCGATAATATCGACTCATTCACCTATAACCTGGCAGACCAGCTGCGCGCGAACGGCCATAACGTGGTGATTTACCGTAACCACGTCCCGGCGCAAACCCTGATCGAACGTCTGGCCACCATGGATAACCCGGTGCTCATGCTGTCCCCAGGGCCTGGTGCCCCAAGCGAAGCGGGCTGTATGCCAGAATTGCTGACGCGTATGCGCGGTAAACTGCCAATTATCGGTATTTGTCTCGGCCACCAGGCCATTGTCGAAGCCTACGGCGGCTACGTCGGCCAGGCAGGCGAAATCCTGCACGGCAAAGCCTCCTCAATTTCCCATGACGGCGAAGCGATGTTTGCCGGGCTGCCTAACCCGCTGCCGGTAGCGCGCTATCACTCCCTGGTCGGCAGCAACATCCCTGCCGGCCTGACCATCAACGCGCATTTCGACGGCATGGTGATGGCGGTTCGCCACGAGGCTGACAGGGTTGTGGGCTTCCAGTTCCACCCGGAATCCATCCTCACCAGCCACGGCGCACGCCTGCTGGAACAAACCCTCGACTGGGCGCTGCAGAAGCTGAAGCAGGCCAATACGCTGCAGCCGATCCTCGACAAGCTTTATCAGGCGCAAACCCTGAGCCGCGAAGAGAGCCACCAGCTGTTTTCCGCCATCGTTCGCGGTGAGCTGAAACCAGAGCAGCTTGCCGCCGCGCTGGTCAGCATGAAGGTACGTGGCGAACACCCGAACGAAATCGCCGGGGCCGCATCCGCCCTGCTTGAGCACGCCGCGCCGTTCCCAAGCCCGAGCTACGAGTTTGCCGATATCGTCGGTACCGGCGGCGACGGCAGTAACAGTATTAATATCTCCACCGCCAGCGCCTTTGTCGCCGCTGCGGTCGGGCTAAAGGTCGCCAAACACGGCAACCGCAGCGTTTCCAGTCGTTCGGGGTCCTCCGATCTGCTGGCGGCGTTTGGCATCAACCTGGAAATGAACGCGGACGCATCCCGCAAAGCGCTGGACGAGCTGGGCGTTTGCTTCCTGTTTGCGCCTAAGTACCACACAGGATTCCGCCACGCGATGCCGGTTCGCCAGCAGTTGAAAACGCGTACCTTGTTCAACGTTTTGGGGCCGCTGATTAACCCGGCGCATCCGCCGCTGGCGCTGATCGGCGTCTACAGCCCGGAACTGGTGCTGCCGATTGCTGAAACCCTGCGCGTCCTCGGCTATAAGCGTGCGGCTGTGGTTCACAGCGGCGGCATGGATGAAGTGTCGCTCCATGCCCCAACGCTGGTCGCTGAATTAAATAACGGCGAAATCAAAAGCTATCAGCTGACCGCCGCCGATTTCGATCTTCCGGCCTATCACCAGGAAGCGCTGGCGGGCGGTACGCCGGAAGAAAACCGTGACATTCTGACGCGCCTGCTACAAGGTAAAGGCGAGACCGCGCACGAGTCTGCCGTCGCGGCCAACGTAGCGATGCTGATGAGATTGCACGGCCATGAAGACTTGAAGGCTAACGTCAAAAAAGTGCTGGATGTATTGCACAGCGGAGCCGCATACGACCGCGTTACCGCGCTCGCAGGGAGAGGATAAGGGAATGCAGGAGACTGTTTTAAACCGCATCGTGGCTGACAAAGCGCTGTGGGTCGAAGCCCGCAAACAGCAGCAGCCGCTGGCGAGCTTCCAGAATGAGATTGTGCCAGCCACGCGGAACTTCTATCACGCGCTGCAGGGTGCCCGCACCGTCTTTATTCTTGAGTGCAAAAAGGCATCTCCCTCTAAAGGGGTGATCCGCGATGACTTCGACCCGGCGCGTATCGCCGGTGTGTATAAGCATTATGCCTCTGCCGTGTCGGTGCTGACCGACGAGAAATACTTCCAGGGCAGCTTCGATTTTCTGCCAATCGTCAGCGGAATTGTCAGCCAGCCTGTGCTGTGCAAAGACTTTATTATCGACGCCTACCAGATCCATCTGGCGCGTTTTTACCAGGCGGATGCCTGCCTGCTGATGCTTTCGGTGCTGGACGATGAACAGTATCGCCAGTTGGCCGCCGTGGCCCACAGCCTGAACATGGGCGTGCTGACGGAAGTCAGTAACGAAGAAGAACTGGAGCGTGCCATCGCGCTCGGTGCCAAAGTGGTCGGCATCAACAATCGCGACCTGCGCGATCTGTCCATTGACCTGGACCGCACTCGCCAGTTGGCTCCACGTCTGACTCATGGCGTCACGGTTATTAGCGAATCGGGCATCAATAATTACGCCCAGGTTCGTGAGCTAAGCCACTTCGCCAACGGGTTCCTGATTGGCTCTGCGTTGATGAGTGAAGATGACCTGAACGCTGCGGTACGCCGCGTGCTGCTGGGTGAAAATAAAGTTTGCGGCCTGACCCGAGGGGAAGATGCTCGTGCGGCTCAGGAAGCCGGGGCTATTTACGGGGGCCTGATCTTCGTCCCGACTTCACCGCGTTTCGTCAGCGATGAGAAAGCCGCCGCAGTCATAGCCTCCGCGCCGCTTCGCTACGTGGGCGTATTCAGAAATACGCCGGTAACAGAAGTTGTGCAGAAAGTAGAGACATTCTCACTGAGCGCAGTTCAGCTTCACGGCGCTGAGACCCAGGCATACATTAATGAGCTGCGAGCGCTGCTGCCGGAGAAAACACAAATCTGGAAAGCGTTAAGCGTGGCCGACACGCTTCCAGAGCGGAATCTGCAGCACGTCGATAAATACGTGTTCGATAACGGCCAGGGCGGCACCGGGCAAAGCTTTGACTGGCGACTGTTAGCCGGACAAAAGCTGGACAACGTGATTCTGGCGGGCGGCCTCGGAGCGGATAACTGCGTGGAAGCGGCTAAAGCCGGCTGCGCGGGACTGGATTTCAACTCTGGCGTAGAAAGCGCGCCAGGAATAAAAGATGCTAACAAGCTGGCTGCGGTCTTCCGGACCCTGCGGGCTTACTAAGGAAGAGATACCATGACTTTACTGAACCCTTATTTTGGTGAATTTGGCGGTATGTACGTGCCGCAGATCCTGATGCCTGCTTTGCGCCAGCTCGAAGAAGCTTTCGTGGCGGCACAAAGCGACGCTGAGTTCCAGGCGGAATTTACCGACCTGCTGAAGAACTACGCGGGCCGCCCAACGGCGCTGACCAAATGCAAAAACCTCACCGCAGGCACCAACACCACGCTGTACCTCAAACGTGAAGACCTGCTTCACGGCGGTGCACACAAAACTAACCAGGTACTGGGCCAGGCGCTGCTTGCCAAGCGCATGGGCAAAACCGAAATCATCGCCGAAACCGGCGCGGGTCAGCACGGCGTAGCGTCTGCTCTCGCCAGCGCCCTGCTCGGCCTTAAATGCCGCATTTATATGGGTGCCAAAGACGTCGAGCGCCAGTCGCCAAACGTCTTCCGTATGCGCCTGATGGGGGCCGAAGTCATTCCGGTGCACAGCGGCTCATCCACCCTGAAAGATGCCTGTAACGAAGCGCTGCGCGACTGGTCTGCAAGCTATGAAACCGCGCACTACATGCTCGGCACCGCTGCGGGTCCGCACCCGTTCCCGACCATCGTGCGTGAATTCCAGCGCATGATCGGCGAAGAAACCAAAGCGCAGATCCTGGAAAAAGAAGGTCGCCTGCCTGACGCAGTAATCGCCTGCGTGGGCGGTGGCTCTAACGCCATCGGCATGTTTGCCGACTTTATCGATGAAACCAGCGTGGGCCTGATTGGCGTTGAGCCAGCCGGGCACGGGATCGAAACCGGTGAACACGGCGCGCCGCTGAAACATGGCCGCGTGGGGATCTACTTCGGCATGAAGTCGCCGATGATGCAAACCGACGAAGGGCAAATTGAAGAGTCTTACTCTATTTCTGCCGGGCTGGACTTCCCGTCCGTGGGGCCACAGCACGCGTACCTGAACAGCACCGGCCGCGCCGATTACGTCTCTATTACCGATGACGAAGCGCTGGATGCCTTTAAAGCACTGTGCCGCAGCGAAGGGATTATTCCTGCGCTGGAGTCCTCCCACGCCCTCGCCCATGCCTTAAAAATGATGCGCGAGAACCCTGAAAAAGAGCAGCTGTTGGTAGTGAACCTCTCTGGCCGCGGCGACAAAGACATCTTCACCGTCCACGATATTCTGAAAGCACGAGGGGAAATGTAATGGAACGTTATCATCATCTGTTTGAACAGCTCCAGGCCCGCAAGGAAGGCGCATTCGTTCCCTTCGTGACGCTGGGCGACCCGAACCCTGAGCTTTCGCTGAAAATTATTGATGCGCTGGTTGAAGGCGGCGCGGATGCGCTCGAGCTGGGCATTCCGTTCTCCGATCCGCTGGCAGACGGGCCAACCATCCAGGGCGCAGCGCTGAGGGCTTTTGCTTCTGACGTGACGCCAACCCAGTGCTTTGAAATGCTGGCGACGATCCGCCAAAAGTACCCGGAGATCCCGATCGGCCTGCTGATGTATGCCAACCTGGTCTTTAACCGCGGCATCGACGAGTTTTATGCGCTGTGCGCCAAAGTGGGCGTGGATTCCGTGCTGGTTGCAGACGTGCCGGTGGAAGAGTCCGCTGAATTCCGCCACGCCGCAATGCGCCACAACGTCGCGCCTATTTTCATCTGCCCGCCGAACGCCGACGAAACGCTGCTGCGTGAAATTTCGGCTCATGGCCGGGGTTACACCTACCTGCTTTCTCGTGCAGGCGTCACCGGCACCGAAACGCGCGCTCAGCTTCCGCTGCATCATTTAATTGAGAAACTGGGCGAATATCAGGCCGCACCGCCTCTGCAAGGCTTCGGGATCTCCGAACCTTCTCAGGTACGCGATGCCATTGCCGCCGGTGCAGCAGGCGCGATTTCAGGTTCTGCGGTGGTGAAAATCATCGAAAAGAATCTGGCGCAGCCTGAAGTGATGCTCAGCGAACTAAAACAGTTCGTGCAAAACATGAAAGCCGCCACGCGCGGTTAATAAGCAAAAGGCCGGAGAGATCCGGCCTTATTCTTTTCCCATTGTTTCATCGATATTTCCCAGTCTCTTCTCGCTTATCTCTGATCCTTTTGCCATTTCCCGCCATTACAAATCACAAAAATGTGAATATTTGATGAAGATCTCTGGAGTAATTTACCTTTATTCTCTCACCGCTTCAGAAATGCAATTCGCGCCCAGACGCAGATGTAACTGAAGTCACTCCCACAACTCAGAACCTAAGATGGTAGAAAAGATGAAAAAGACATCCATATTACTTGCTGGACTGCTCTCCTTCACTGGTGGTCTCTTGCCAGCTGTTCAGGCGTCACAAGCACCTAATCAAATCAACTGGGCATCTCGCTGGCAACACTTACCTGAGACGCCAGCGCCAGTCGCTGGCATAAAATCGAGCTACGCAGACATCAACGGCATTAAGCTCTACTATGGCACCCTGGGCCATGGCTCACCGGTTATTTTGGTTCACGGCGGCCTCGCTAATTCTGACTATTGGGGGAAACAAATCCCCGTATTAGCTAAAAATCACCAGGTCATTATTGTCGACAGTCGTGGACACAAGTGGTGTAGTTCACCCCGACGCCCACATAAGGCCGCACTTTGCTGCCCGCATCGCCAAAGTACCACTGCGCCATCAGCGTGGGTGGCAGCTGGTGCACGGTGGCCAGGTCACCGGTTGGCCCAAGCCCTACCTTATGACGGAACGGCGTCGCCGCCAGCAGCTCAATCCCGATGTTATCGGTGACCATATAGTCGAAAGTCAGCCCCAGCTGCGTATTGTTATCAACTTTAAAGCTGCCCATGTTGAGCACGTCATCCGAACCCGCGGTGGGTCGAACCGTCGCGGTACCCGCGCGCATAAAGAATTCCCCCGCCTGATGCGCCGACGCCGCACCGGACAAACATCCCATCGCCAGTAATGCCAGTGTGAGTTTTTTCATAGCCCTTCCCTTGTTATGGTTTTTAACAGCGGGCTGAATATACTTAGAAAGAAGTACAAAGTGATCTAACACCGATCACACTTTATCCACTAATTTAACATTCAATGATCTGGATTAATTTTTGGTTGCGCAGTGAAAAACAACAAACCGAAACCAGATCAACTTTGTGAATAATCACATCCTGAAAATTCTTCCCCCTCCACCTCTTGCAAAACGTCCTGCCCTGGCTAATTTGGATATTCCTCTCAACCGTTGGAACGTGAAATCAGAAGTTGCAGGTGCAAGATGAGCGATAACCCTTGTATGACTTGTGGTGCCTGTTGTGCTTACTTTCGTGTCTCTTTCTACTGGGCTGAAGCCGACGACGCTGGCGGCCTGGTCCCTTCACACTTAACCGAGCCTGTTACCCCTTTTCTGCGCTGCATGAGCGGCACCAACCAGCGCAATAGCCGCTGCGTTGCGCTGGAGGGCGAGCCGGGTCAGCGGGTCAGCTGCGGCATTTATGAGAATCGCCCTTCGCCCTGCCGCGAGTTTGCGATGTCCGGGGAAGACGGCATCACCCACGATGCCTGCAACCGGGCAAGAGCCCGCTACGGCCTGGTACCGCTGTACGGAACTGACGCTATTCAACCGCTTATAGAAAGTCTTTGTGGTGCCACGGCAGCCTCATCCAGGGTACAATTGCCCCCAGATTGATAACCGTTAGCAACATCAAGGAGAGTGCATGTCTATCACGGCAGGTTCCGTATACCGTGACACGGGGAATTTTTTGCGTAATCAGTTTGTTACCATATTGCTGATTGCGTTACTTTGCGCCTTAATTTCGGTGATTATTGGCCGTGCGTTCTCGCCCAGCGAAGAACAAATGGCGATTCTGAGTGAGGGAGATAACCTGGCGGGCAGCGTCGGGCTGTTTGATTTAGTGCAGAATATGTCGCTGGAACAGCAGCAAGTGTTACTGAAAGCGTCTGCGGCTTCCACGTTTTCGGGCCTGATTGGCAACGCTATTCTGGCGGCCAGCATGATGGTACTGATGCAAATCGTTTCTGCAGGCCAGCGCGTTAGCGCCCTGCGCGCGATTGGTGCCTCCGCGCCCGTGCTGCCAAAAATGTTTATTCTGATCTTCCTGACCACGCTGCTGGTGCAAATCGGCATTATGCTTGTGGTTGTGCCGGGCGTGCTGCTGGCAATCCTGCTCTCACTTGCCCCGGTGATGCTGGTGCAGGATAAAATCGGGATTTTCCGCTCTATGCGCAGCAGCCTGCGCCTGGTGTGGGCAAACATGCGCCTTGTCGCTCCTGCGGTCGTCGCCTGGCTGGCGGCTAAAACGGCGTTACTACTGCTGGCATCCAGCTTTGCTGCGCTGTCGCCGGAAGCCGGTGCCGTGGTCGCGAATACCATAAGCAACCTGATTTCAGCCGTGCTGCTTATCTACTTATTCCGCCTGTACATGTTGATACGTCAATAACCTTCCCCGACTCCTGACCGCGCGTTATAGTCAGGAGTCACCTCTTTACGGAACAGATTATGAAGCAGTTTCTCGACTTCCTGCCCCTGATTGTCTTTTTTGCCTTCTACAAGATGTACGACATTTTTGTCGGCACCTGGGCGCTGATCATCGCCACCGCCCTCGCGCTGGTTTACAGCTGGGTGAAATACCGCAAGCTGGAAAAAACCACGCTGGTGACCTTTGTGATGGTTGCCGTCTTTGGCGGTCTGACGATTTACTTCCACAACGCCGAATTCATTAAGTGGAAGGTCACGCTGATTTACGGCCTGTTCGCCGCGGCTCTGCTGGTGATGCAGTTCGGCATGAACAAGCTGCTGATTCAAAGCATGCTGGGTAAAGAAATCACCTTGCCAACCGAGGTGTGGACGCGCCTGAATATCGCCTGGGCGCTGTTCTTTATCGCCTGTGGTTTATTGAATATTTACGTGGCGTTCTGGCTCCCGGAAAGCATCTGGATTAACTTTAAAGTCTTCGGGCTGACCGCTATCACGCTGGTCTTTACCCTGCTGAGCGGCGTCTACATCTACCGTCATATGCCAAAGGAAGAGCAGTAATGCCGAACGAATTACCGCAAGGTGAATTAGTGCTGCGCACCCTGGCGATGCCAGCGGACACCAACGCCAACGGCGATATTTTTGGCGGCTGGCTGATGTCGCAGATGGACATGGGCGGCGCCATTCAGGCCAAAGAAATCGCGCATGGCCGCGTGGTGACCGTGCGCGTGGACGGCATGACGTTCCTGAAGCCAGTGGCAGTAGGCGATGTGGTCTGCTGCTACGCCCGCTGCGTTAAGCGCGGGACAACGTCCATCACCATCAATGTGGAAGTCTGGGTGAAAAAGGTTTCTTCCGAGCCAATCGGCCAGCGCTACAAAGCCACCGAGGCGATATTTATCTATGTCGCCGTGGATAAAGAAGGCAAGCCTCGCGCGATACCTCAGACAGATTAATGATTAAGAGAAGCCCGGCCATGCCGGGTTTTTTTATTCCCTAAGCCTTTAGACTGCAGTTAACCGGCAAGATTTAGTTATAAATAATTATTACAATCCAGGCAGTATAGGTAAATCTCGATAGCCAGAGAAGTACATCCGCAAAAGAAAAACTAATCTTAGTCAGGAATACCTTGATGAAAAAAAATGGATTTTTATCATCAATAACTCCCCGATATAAATACTTCCCGTATACACCGAAAAGCAAAATTGACAGACTCCCGGACACGTTCGCTAGTAGTGACATGATACTTGCACCTTCCCGCAACTGAGCAAAAGCTTCAGCCGTATAGGCCAGCACAAGAAAGATCAATGCCAGTCCTGATAAAATATTACGCCTGAAAAAGATGAAATTAAAAAAAAGAAAAGAATCACGTCCAACCTTTTGACCACCAAGCACCTTATAAACAAAAATGAAAAAACACCCTGCGAACATAATTAGGAAAAATAACATCATCACAGACAGCACATTAAATACAATATCATTTGAAATCATAGTGATAAATTTCCTTAGTCGTATCGCCATTCATTTCAATTTTTTCACTCTGATGTGAGGTTGTGGATGTTTTCAACCCAATACTAGGGCCAGCACCAAGGGATACACTGATGCCATCCTTACCGACAGATAAACCTGCCGTGACCTGCCCCCAGGATTAGATACAACCTTCAGTTAGTAATGTCGGTTGGTTTTTCTTCATATTTCCTGTTTCGCCAGTCCGTTGCAAATTCAGCTGGTGTCTGGTAATCCAGAGATGAATGGGGACGGCACTCGTTATAATCCTGCCGCCAGTCATTAATCGTTTTCCGGGCATGAAGAATATCGCTGAACCAGTGTTCATTCAGACACTCATCGCGAAAGCGTCCGTTAAAACTCTCAATAAATCCGTTCTGCGTTGGTTTACCTGGCTGGATAAGCCGTAGTTCCACACTATGCTCAAAGGCCCATTGATCGAGCGCGCGGCAGGTAAATTCCGGGCCCTGATCGGTTCTTATTGTCGTCGGATACCCTCGAAACAACGCGATGCTGTCCAGAATACGCGTGACCTGAACGCCTGAAATACCGAAAGTAGCGGTGATCGTCAGACACTCCTCCGTGAAATCATCCACACAGGTCAGGCACTTGATCCTGCGACCGTTGGCCAGTGCATCCATAACGAAATCCATCGACCATGTAAGGTTCGGTGCATCCGGGCGCAGAAGCGGAAACCGTTCGGTCGCCAGCCCTCTACGGCGTCGTCTGCGTTTTACGCTCAGTCCACTAAGGTGGTAAATACGGTATACCCGCTTGTGATTGATGTGAAGGCCCTCCCTACGCAGCAACTGCCAGATGCGCCGATAACCAAAACGTCTGCGTTCAATCGCCAGCTCAGTAATACGTCCTGATAAATGTGCATCAGCAGCCGGACGCTGAGCATCATAACTGCAGGTCGACAGGGACAAACCTATAAGCCGGCAGGCACGACGTTGCGACAGACCGATCGCATCACACATCAACACCACGGCTTCCCGCTTCTGGCCTGTCGTCAGTACTTTCGCCCCAGAGCCACCTGAAGCGCCTCCTTATCCAGCATGGCTTCGGCAAGCAGTTTATTGAGCCTGGCGTTCTCTTCCTCAAGCGACTTCAGGCGCTTAAGCTCGGGCACCTCCATACCGCCATACTTCTTACGCCAGATGTAAAAGGTGGCGTCGGAAATGGCGTGCTTACGGCAGAGCTCACGGGCAGAAACCCCGGCTTCAGCCTCGCGGAGGATACTGATGATCTGTTCGTCGGAAAAACGCTTCTTCATGGGAATGTCCTCATGTGGCTTATGAAGACATTACTAACATCGGTGTGTATTAATCAACGGGGAGCAGGTCAAAGCCACCGAGGCGATATTTATCTATGTCGCCGTGGATAAGGAAGGTCGCCTCGCTACGATACCTCAGATAGATTAATGCTTAAGAGAAGCCCGGTAATACCAGATTTTATTATCGTTCAATTTTAATCAGTGAATCATAACAACCAAACTCAGGGAAACGATCATAATTTCCTGACAAATCAGCCATCGTCTCGCCTTCCTCTAAAAGATGAGGATTAAACTGCTCTTCCTGTACCACAGTCTTGCCATCTTCATTAAAAATGTAGGTGGTTCCTCGTGATACATTTAATATACCCGCACCTTCGCCTTCATTTTCAGCAAACTCTCTATAAACCGCCGTTGATAAGAAAATATCAATATCGTTTAATATTTTGAAGCTATACAAAAGATACTCTCTGAGTTCTTTATCCAGAAAGCTCACACTGACCCATCCAGCATTCTGCGTTACATTAATAAAACATGATGGATTCGTATCAGAACCAATCAGCACAGTGTAGGGCTCACCTACCTTATGTTTTTTGAGGGCTTTCTTTTCATGCCATAACTCAATTGGTTTTTTCTTTGCTCTAAACCATGATTTACAGTAAAAAACATCCTTATCCATTTATATACCTCCCCGTTAGTGGTTGCGCCCCACGTCAGCCACAATGCTGTTGCCCGCGGCATATGCAAGATGGCCGGAATTCTTTCAACAGAATGATATTATTGGGCTAACGGAAGATAGAACATCAATCACATCATTATCTGTAACTATTAAGTAATGAGTTATATTATCTCCGTCATGGGCACTGACGCTTTGTTCGTTAAACCATGTTAGATATCGGGATCCTTCTACTGTATAGATCCCTATAACCATTTGACCATTCAAGTCATCTTGCATTCTTAACAGATCACCTTCGTCGGTAACACGGAAAGAATGCACCCAATCAAATGCAACACAGCTTTTTTTCGTTTCATCTGCATGACCTGAAGCTAAAATCAGTTCCAAAGTTCCAGATAAATATCTAAGATCAACTAATTGATTCATCTTAGAATAATTTACACCACAGGTGATACACATCAATTTTTCAGTCATATAAGTCACTCGTCATATCTAAATTTGATCCTGTTTTTGCCTGACTGGATTTCTAATGTTGGTCTTCCATCAGTACTGCGCTCACGAACAATAACAGTTCGACCATCAGGAAGTTTACCCACTCGGCCACCAGGAATTTCTTTAATCTCTGTAGGAGCTAATGAATCAAATTCTTTGTTAGCAGCATTATTACCGCCAGTCCTTTCAAAGAGTTTTGATCGTCCCGTTGTTTCTTGTCCCTTTGATGATGAAGATATTAAATCGTCAACGGTTTCTTTTTGCCCGTTCCGTGCATTCTCCTCATCCTGAGGCCCCCAGCCGCCCGGTGTTCCTGACCCAGTCCCACCAATATCGGCTTTTTCTTTATCCGTCGCATTCGCAACGTCTTTACCAATATTAGGCTGCCCTTTGTCATCACCATTCAACGTCTCACCTATGGCAACACCAGCACCGGCGCCTGCTGCTATTCCACCGCCCCCCGGTCCACGCCCACCTTCTATTAGCGGATTACCCCTACAGGCCCAAGGGCTTTCTGCACACATAGTACTATTCAGTGAGTTATTCTCAACCTCAACCCGGGCAGCATTTGCACCGCTGGCGGCTGAGAACGTATCGCCACCCACGCTACCGCCTGCCACTGCGCCTATAGCGGTAGCAAGGTTGCTGATGAAGTCCCTCTCTTTGCCCTCAAGCTCTTCGGCTTTTTTGCCGTAAAACGCCATTGCCAGGCCGTCGCCCATCACTGCCGAACTCATACCTCCGGCAGCTGCGGCTAGCGGGTTACCGCCCTGAGCACTGGCGAGCCCGGCCGATACAATACCATGCAGCGCAATACGAGCGGCTTCATTACCCTGACTAACATCCTTCACCAGCTTCGCCATGTAAGGCGCCGCACCGGCAGCCATACCGCCCTGAATATTGCCCCCCAGCACGCCCGCCATTACGCCAGTCACGGCGCTGGTTGCTCGCCAGAAGTCGCTGCCAGGGCCATATTCTTTATCAGCGTCAATATAGCGAGGGTCACTTTTCACTACGCCATCCAGCGCTGTGTCCGTCGCCAGCGGGTGTTGTTTACGTAACTCCTCTTTTAGCGCAGCGTTTTTCTCGTCGGCCTCTTTCATCATCGCCGATTTATAGACATCCGCAGCCTGAGTGCCCAGCGCGATAGTTTCTCTTTGGATCTCGAGACGATCTCTTACCTTATCGGCATCAAATCCGTCTTTCACGCTGTGGTTAGCATTGGCCGTGTCGCGGCTGAGGTCGGTGACATCCTGCTTCTGGCCTGCAGGATCGCGAATAACAATGCTGCCATCCGCAATTGCGCTGCTGGTCGTGCCCTGTTCTTTGCCCTTACTCTGTCCATAGCCTGTCGTTGGCATCCCCTGTGAAACAGGAGACCACTGGCCAGTGTTGAGATCCTGAGTCGCGCCACCCGACACGGAGACGTTAACGGAGTTGCCGCTCCAGTCGGATTTATTACGCAGCTCGCTCCAACCCAGCGTGCCCGTATCCAAGCGGTTTTTATCTGCCGTTGCGTCTGAGGCAATCACCGCCCCGTCCAGCTGAGTGTGATTGCCTACGGTAATGTCAAACCCACTCTGCCCGGCATGAATGCCGCTTTGCTCCAACACAGACTGGTAATTGTTACGCAGCTTCTCCGCGCTAAAGCTGGCGCTACCCTGTACCGTATTGCCCACGCAGATTGGCGGCACGCAGACGCTGACGTTGGCTCCGGACGATGTGGAGCGGCTGTCATACTTCGCGGTGTCCTGCACGCTGGCAATGGTCAGGTCGCGCCCAATATTGGCGATAACTTTATCCCCGCTCAATACCGCGCCAGTTAAAGCAGTATCGCGCCCGCTGTTGACGCTCAGAAGCTCGTCGGCGTGCACGGTGCTGTTCTTATTGCTCAGGCTATTGCCGTTGGCATGACTGTTGTTGGCGCTATAGCCAGCTTCAATCGTGATGCCGTCCTGGCTCTTACCTAATGTGAAGCCCACGCCTGCATTAAACTGGCTACCGCTGCTGCTGCTGTTTTGCGACTGAGTGTTTTGTGCAGCCGTGAGCGTAATGTCACGCCCGGCATCCAGCACAACGGTTTTCCCCCGAATATCAACGCCTGCACCTTCGATATCCTGGCGCGCTTTAAGGATGACGGACTCCCCGGCATGAAGCGTGCTGCCCTGCTGATGCTGACTGGTTGCCTCCTGCTGCTGCTGCGAGCTTCCTGCCGTAACGCTTACATTCACCTTAACGAGAGGAGCATTCATGTCATTCTGGATGGTCTGGCTGGCCATATTCAGCCCCGCCTGAGCCGCATAAATAGCCGTCAGGCGCGGATCTTTCCCATCCTGAACTGAACGGGCCGATTTTTCTGCGGCCTGCACGGCGCTGACGATAACGCCTGAGGTTGATCCTTTAACACCGTATTGCGTGGAAGAGGATTCACTTTGCGTATGACGATCGTCTTTACTGACGTCAATCCGAACGTTTTCGCCGTTCAGCAGAAGCGTTTTCCCGGCGCTGATATCCGCCCCGCTTAGCGCGATGTCCTGTCCGGCCTGCAGAGCTACATTGCCGTTTTGGCTAGCAAGCTGGCTGCGCAACGTACTTTGTTGTTGGCTCTCCAGCAGAGACGACTGACTGCCTTTGCTCCAGCCCACGGTGCCGCTGTAGCCATCGCCGCCAAGGTTGCCTACTTTCGTCTGACTGCCGTGCTGCTCATCGCGCACCGTGTGGTTTCCGGCCGTGACGCTGATGTCGCCTTTGTCCGCGGACAATAGCAGATCGTTGATTGCCGCCAGAGAACTGCCGGAAATATCTATGCGTCCTTCATGGCTGTTCAGATAAATTTCCCGGCCGCTAAGCTGAGATCCCGTCTGAGCCTGCGTTTCCCGGTCGCCGTTCGCCGATGAGCGTTCCATGCCGAACGGCAACACGTTGCTGCCGTGGCTGGCGCCGCCATTTACCGTGCGTATCGCAGAGCCAATCGTTGGCATCGCGCTGGTGACGCCCCAGCTTTTACTGTCAGACTGCTGGCTGAACCGTTCACGATCTGTCGACGCGTTGACGGTGATGTCGTGCTTCGCCTCGGCAATGATCGCCTCACCAGCCCCCACCCGGCTGCCGTTAATCAGAATATCGCCCTGGCCTGCGTTTCCTTTTGCATTTAGCTGAACGTTGCCTGCCGCCTGCAGATGGCTGCCGGCGAGGTATTCCGCATTGAACTGCGATTCACTGTGAGACGACGAGCGGCCATAGCTGATTGGCAGCGATGTCCCGAGTGAGAAATCAGCTACGGATGCAGCCCCTTCCGCGGCCAGCGCTTTAAACTGAGAGATCCCGTCCCCACGGGCTTTGACGATATCGCGAAGATTCAGCACCGAGTCGACAATCGGGTTAGATAAGGAAATCCCGATCCCCTGGCTTTTTTGAGACTGCTTCACCGTTTCCTGAACGGTATCTTTGCCAGGAATGATGGCAATGTCGCTGCCGGTAATATCAATATGGCCCGTTTTTCTTGCCGTATCGTCGGCGGAACGCCCTGCAACCATGTCGACCGCGCTCAAGGTGACCTGCTTGCCCGCATCGATAACCACGTTCCCGCCGGTGGTGCCGATCACGCTCCGCGCATCGCTTTGCTTCACTTCTGCGCCATTACGCTCAGTTTTTGCGGATTGCGAGCCAATGGTGATCCCCAGACCGCCGCCGCCAAAGACGCCGCTCTTCTTCACGCTCTTCATGCTGTAGCTTGAGCTTTGATCTTCGGCGGCTTCAACCGTGACATTGTTCCCGGCCTTCAGCGCAATGTCGCCATCAGCGGTAACCGCGGAACCTTTCACCAGCAGATCGTTGCCCGCTTTCAGCGTCACGTTATCACCGCTCAGCAGCGTTCCGGCTTCGCGGGTCGAGCTGGTTTCGTTGATGGTGTGGGTCGTTTTCTTGCTCAGGAACCCTTTTTTGGTTTTGGTTTCTTCGTCGTAGTGATAGTCGCTGTCGGTGGCCGTAGCGAGGTTGATGTCCCGCCCTGCACCTACCCCGATATCCCCGTGAGCCGTCACCTGCGCGGCCTGGGTGTTAACATCGCGCCCGGCAATAATTGTGGTGTTCCCACCGCTGGCGATCTCCGTGCCTTGTTGGCGCACAGATTCGTTGATATCAACTTTTTTCTTCGCGGTGTACTTATCGCTGTGGGTAGATTCCGCCGCCTCTAAGTTAACGTCCCGCCCGGCCTGCAACCCTACGTTCTCTTGTGCTGCCAGCGCCGCACCCATGCTGTTCAGGTCTCGTCCGGCAGCCAGGGAGAGATCCTTCCCGGCGCTAATGGCCGTGCGGGTGTTGCTGGTATCGAGGATGTCTATGCTGCTGGTCTGGCTATGGCGGCTGTTCTTCGCCACGTCCAGCGTCAGGTCGTTCCCTGCCCAGAGCGCGGCGCTGCCGCCGGCATTGAGGTTGCTGCTGGTAACGGTCAGATCGCGCCCGGCCTGCAGGTTCAGGTTCCCCCCGCTGTTGACGCTACTTCCCTGATGGGTAACCGTCTCATTGATGTTGCGGCCATGCTGGTCACGTTCCACAAGCTGGTTGCCCGTAAGGGAAATGTTATCCAGCGCCTTCAGCAGCATGTCGCCACCTGCACTGAGGTTCGCGCCGGTATTGAGGATATCTTTACCCGCGCTGAGGCTCAGGCTGTCAGTGGCGTTGATTGAGGCAAGTGGACCAACGTCAGTTTTCGTGAAGGACACATCCACCCCATACCAGCCGCTGGTTTTCCCGGATGCATTCCATTGACTGGTTAGCGTCTGGTTAATAATGCTGCCGCCTACGCTCTCAAGGCTGACCTTCTGCCCGGCGATGGTGGAGCCAATATTGTTGATATCCCCCAGCGCGCTGAGCTGCAGGCTGCCGCCCGAGTTAATTGCCCCGCCGTTAATATTGCTGATGGCGTTCTGGCTGCTGGCGCTCAGCAGCGTTTTTCCCTGCAGCGTACTGCCGTCATTGGTAATATTCCCGGCATTGAGGATCGTCTGGTTCCCGGCGATCACGCTGCCGTTATTCACCGCAACGTCCTTCGGAGAGATATACAGTTTAGGGACCAGGACATTTTGCCCGTCGATCACCGCGTTTTCCCACCACAGGATGCTGGAATCCAGCGCCGCGACCTGGTCCGCGGAAAGGCTGACGCCCAGTTTTAAGCCCAGTTTGTCACGAGCCTGAGCGGCATGGTCAATCAGGTACTGCATCTGCTCCAGATCGGAGCCGACGCCGTTCACGTAGCGGTTCCCGGTCTGGTTCAGGATCTGATTGCTGACATAGCGGGTATCAAAAGCCGCGTCCCCCAGGAAGCGATAGTCATAGTCCGGGCGCAGATTCAGGCGAGCGAGGAAATAATCCGAGCCGAGGAATTTATTGGCATCGGTATAAGCGGCGCGCATTTCCTGCGGCGCGTTTGGCCCGGCCATCCCGGCAAGCTTGTAAATATCGTTGAACAGGCTGTTGTCGAGCTTTCCAAGGCCATCCAGCTTGGGGTTGGTGACGATCAGGTACGGGCTTTTCGGATCTTTATTGACCACAAAATAGCCGTTATTGCCGGCAGGCAGCGGATAATCGCTGAGCTTAATTGGCGACCCGCTGGCCGTCAGCTTCGAGGTAATCGCCGAAATATCCGTCAGCTCAATAGGCCGATAATCATATCCCGGCGGCGGTGGCGTTTTACCTCCGCTGGATTGCGCTATCACCTGAGCGGCAGCGGCGGCAATCTCATCATTTTTTTGACGAGACGGTTCCCCCGAGGACTGTCTGGTCAGCTCGACGGCGTCACCGTTGACAGGCGTGAGATTGCCACCATTCGCCTTCGAATCCGCCAGGCCCGTCGTGTTGCCCGCTAAATCGATACCGGACCCGCCCTGCTGACTGAGATTTATATCGGCAATCTTACCGCCGGCCTGACCATAGTCCGCGCCATTCTGTGGCCGGTTATCCACGGCGGCTAATCCACCGTTTCCGGTTGGGTTTTCGATACTGCCAATCCCGCTGCCAGGCAAATTAATCGTTGCTTGCGGTGCGGCCACAGTATTATTGGTGCCCGTTTTTAGATCGGTGGCCTGCGCGCCGCCAGTAACACCTGGACCACCGGCTAAATTAAGCCCCGGCGCGCTTCGCCCTGGGGTATACCCTGGCGTATTCGCTGAGACAGCCGTATTGCTGATGTTGTTGCTAAAGTTGGCGACGACTGCGCCACCGGCCTGGATCACAGCGCGATATAGCTCACCCTGTACTTGCTGTGTAGTATGCCCGGTAAGATTATAAATAAAATTTGCTTTTATTGGTTTAAGATCAACTTTGGCCTGAGGGTTTTTAGAACGCCATGTCCCCCCAACATCAGTATATTGGTATTGATAAACATAATAATCAGTCGATGTGCCAGTTTGATAGCTCATATTACTTAATGAGATGCCACTTGCCACCACATTCCCGGCGGCCAAAATATTACTTGCCTGATTATCAAGCGTCCCTGTAGTTAAAAATAGATTACTGCCAGATGCTATTCTTGCAGCCCCTGCGCTCGCTGTGACATCAAGGTGAGTCACACCTCCGGCTATACTCCTTGTCATATACTCAGCAGTAGGAACATACTTGGCGTAATAGGTTGTATCAGTAGTGTTACAAGTACAATTCTGTATAACAGTTTCTGTCCATTTTTTTATTGTATAAGAATTAGGGTTCAAGTCCTTAAGAGCAACATTAAGACTTATATCGCCAACGGCCTGATTATTGTTTTCAGTCCATTGCCGAATATTAAACCCATCCCGCTCATTCAATAAATGCCCGGTGCGAATAGAAATATCGCCATTCTGCGTCTCAATATTTCCTGAGGTATTCACCACTTCCGCGTTGGCGTTACCCGCCGCATCACGCTGCATCCACAGGCTGTTGCCAGCCAGAATATCGCCGCGGTAGTTGCGAATGCTGTTGGCAAACAGGCTCATATTATTGCCCGCATACAGCAGCGCGCTGTTGAGCAGCGTCCCGCCCGCGCTGGCAATTAAATCACCGGCGGTACCGACGAAGCCCGCGTTGTTGATGCCGTTCTGGCTGGTCAGGCGCAGCGTCCCGCCTGCCTGTACGCTGCCTGCGCCATTCAGATTAAGCTGCCCGGCATTGAGGTGACTTTCGCCGTAGCCCGCACGCACCTGCCCGTTATTATTCAACGTGCCTGCGGCAGAGAGCTGCACGCCCTGGCCCTGCATCAGGCCATTGACGTTAATATCGCCCTGGCTACTGACCGCCAGCGCATTGCCCGCCGCCAGCGTGGTCAGCTGGTTGTAGCTGCCCTGGCTGTTAAGCGACAGGTTGCCCAGCGCCGCCACCTGCCCCTGCAGGCTGCTATTCACGGCGTTGATCCCCATATTGCCCTGGCTCAGCAGCCGCGCCCCGGCAGAGCTGTTAACCTGGCTGGCCGTGATGCCCAGGTTCTGCGTGGCATACACGGTGCCGTTGTTATCCAGTTGTCCTGGATTAACGGTTAAATTGCCCCCCTGCAGCATGCCGTTATTCAGGATATAACTGCCGCCGATCGTCCCCTGCTGCTGCGCCAGCACCGTCCCGCTGTTGCTCAGCGAGCCCGCGTTTAGCCAAAGCCCAGAGCCCTGAACCCAGCCACCGTTGGTAAACCCTGGCGCATTAAGCGTGAGCGTGCCCCCGCTCAGGAGCTGGCCCTGGTTGTTGCCGCGCTCACGCAGGTCGATGCGGGTATTGCCGTTCCCCTGAACGGTACCGGTGTTGCTTAGCTGCTGCGCCCCAAGATCCAGGCTGCCCTGGCTTAGCAGGACCGCGTTTGGCCCGTTATCCAGGCTGCCGCTCAGTGTGCCGGTGAGGGCAGAATTCGCTTCTACACGCCCCTGGTTGTTCAGTGCGGCGGCGTTGAGCGTGACCGCGTTGCCCTGAACGTGGCCCAGGTTGGTGATGATATTAGCCCCGACGGTCAGCAGGCCATTGGTCAGCAGCCTGGCGCCACTTTGTACGTCCAGGTTACCGCCCAGCGAGATGCCCAGACCTTCAACGCCGCTGATATTGCCGCCGTTATTGAGCGAGCTGCCGCTGAGCGCGAGATTTTTAGCCTGGATCTGCCCCTGGTTTGTTATCCCCGGAGCCATGACGATGGCCGTGTTATTAGCCGTGATGGCACCGGTATTCGTCAGGCCAGACGTCAGCGCCAGATCGAGGTTGCCGGTACTTTGCAGCGTGCCGCTATTTTGCAGTTGCTGAGCATTCAGCTTCAGGTACTGCGCCTGCCACAGGCCGCCGTTGATGACGTTCTGCCCGGCCACCAGCATTGCGCCCTGGGTTTGCATGGCACCGCCCAGCCGGTTGTTGATGTCCTGCTGAGGCTGCAGGGTCAGCGATTTCAGGCCAATCACCGATCCCGCGTTGTCTATCGCCGTGTTGCTGGCCGTGAGGTTGCTACCCTGAATATTACCGCGGTTCAGCAGCGCGCTGCCGCTAAGCGTTAAGTCTCCCTCGCTTAACAATGCGCCGGTGTTGTTGAACGTTCCGGCGCTTATCTGGCTCACGCCCTGGCTGAGTAAACGCCCGCCGTTGGTCAGTTGGTTATCAACCTGAGCCGTCAGCCCGCTGAGGCCGAGCGCACTGCCGCTGTTGTCCCAGTTCGTCGCCTTCACGCCCAGGGTCTGCCCCTGCATAACCCCGGCATTGCTAATCTTTTGGCCGTTCAGCGCCAGTTGTCCGCCCGTGAGCATTCTGCCGCCGGACAGGTTGTTCACCGTGGCAGCGTTAACCGTCAGGTCTTGCCCCTGCAGCGTGCCCTGGTTATCCACGGTATCGGCATTGACCGTCATTCCCTGCTGCGCCAGCAGGGTTCCCTGATTGGCAAGCGTCGACAGGTTAAGCGCCAGCGCCCCGCCGGTCTGTATTCTCCCGTCGTTCTGGTTCGTGATCGTCAGCGTGGAGGGCGTGCCTGAGGCCAGGGTCATCGCCGTATTACCCTGCAACAGGCCCGCGTTGTTGAGGGTATTCGTCGTTATCTGAACGGCGTCACCTGCCAGCGTGCCCTGATTGTCAAGGCTGGCGGTTTGCAGAGTCAGGCCTCTCTCTGCCAGAAGTTTGGCCGCGTTGCGGTTGAGGATGCTGTCGGTAAAGTTCAGCGCCAGGCTGCCGCCCTGGAGCATGCCCTGGTTATCCAGGCTCGCGCCGGAAAGCGTGAGCGCCTCTTTGACGGAGATCAAACCCAGGTTGACCATCTGCGGGATAGTCAGGCTAAGCGAACTACCGCTAACGATCTGCCCGTCGGCAAGGTTGTTGAACTGCGGGGTATTCAGCGCCAGCGTCTTGTCGCCCTTGAGTACGCCCTGGTTATCAATGCGGTTGCTGCTGAGCTCGAGCTTGTCCGCGGCAATCACGCCGCTGTTCGCCAGGGTTTCGCTCTGGCTGTGGAGCGTGTCTGCTGCCAGTAATTTGCCGCCGTTTTGGTTATTTAACTGCCCGACGATATTCAGCGCTAGATTGCCCGCAGAAAGCGTGCCCTGGTTGCTCAGGCTGCCTGCGGTGAAGGTCAGATTGTCCCGGGTCTGAACGGTGCCGGTGTTGTTTACGTCGTTAGCGGCAATGTCGAGCTGGCCGCCGCTTAACAGCTTCCCGCCGCTCAGGTTATTCAGAACACGAACGGCCGGAAGCGGAGCAGCGGCAAAACTTCTGAACAGCATCATCTGAGGGCGACTGGCCCCTGCACCGGAGAGCGACAGGCCATTATTGCCCTGCACCAGCCCGCTATTATTAAAAATGTTGACCGCCAGGCGCGCGTTATCCGCTGCCACCGCGCCGCTATTGCTCAGCGACTCCCCGCTGAAATCAAGCGTGCCGGTTGCCAGCAGTTTCCCTGTCGCCTGATTGGTGAGTCCGTTTTGCAAGGCAAGGGTGAGCGCATCACCCTGAACCATGCCACTGTTGTCGAGGTTTGCGCCGATAATATTCAGCGCCTGCTTCGCCAGCAGCGTGCCGCTGTTTGTCACGGCGGCAGTATGGAGATCCAACCCGCTGTTGCTCTGCAGCGTTCCCCGGTTATTAAGCGTGTCGGCCTGAACACCGACCTTTGTTGCGGCCAGTACGCTATTATTATCAAGCTGGCCGGTGGCAAGCTGCAGCTCGCCCTGACTCAGCATCTGCCCGTCGTTAGTGACCGATTTATCGGTGTTAATCGACAGCCTGTCTTTACCGGACAGCGAGCCGGTATTGTGCAGATCGCCGCACTGCAGCGTCAGGGTTTGTCCCTGCAGCAGTCCGGTGTTGTTCCACTGGTTGCCGCGAAGATCAAGCCAGCCCCCGGTCAGCACTTTGCCTGCCGCGCCGTTGCCAAACTGCGTGGCGTTGAGCTTCAGGCAACTGTCGCCCTGTAGCAGGCCATCATTTTGCCCTTGCAGCGTAGATATCGTGACGTTGTCACCGATAATCTGCCCGGCGTTAGTCCAGCCGCCAGTAGTCATTGCCATCTGGTTGCCCGCCAGCAGTGAGGCCCCCGCCAGATTGTTTAACTTCCCGCTCAGGTTCAAATCCAGGTTCTGGGCGTCGATGGCCCCGAGGTTATCTAAATTTCTCCCGTCGAGCTGAAGATGTTTGCCGGCAGAAATCGTGCCCGCATTGTTTAGTTCGGGCAGGGTCAGGGTGACGTCATCCCCGCCTGCCACCGTGGCACCTTTGTCGTTTTGCAGCGACGTGGCCGTTAACCTGAGTTTTCCGTCGGCCTGAATCAGGCCGCTGTTGCCTGCCTGGGCTTGCCCGGCATCAATGTCCAGGGCAGAAGCGGCGATAATGCCGGTATTGCGGAGCGGCCCGGTCTTCAGGCCGAGATAATTCTGGCTAATCAGCCGCCCGCCGTTGTCGAACGCCCCACCGAATAAAATATTCAGCGCTTCGCGGCCAAGGATCTGCCCCGTGTTTTCACCGCCATTTTGCCCGCCGGTAAGAGTGATATTTCTGCCCTGCAGCCGACCGGCGTTATCCAGACGCGCAGCCGTAACGTCGATATTTCCGTCACTTAACAGCTGGCCTGCGCCACCGTTAGTCAGCGTCTTACCCAGAGAGCTAATGGCCTGGTTACCCTGGAGCAATCCGTTATTGGTCAGGTCGTCAACCGCCAGGGTGGTATTGTTGGCCATCAGTTTCCCGGCGTTGCTGCCTTTTGCCGCCGTCACCGAGAGCGTGTTGTCGGCAAGGAGCACGCCGCCGGCCTGATTATCCAGCTCTTGCGTCAGCCCCAGCTTCACGTCGCTGGCTTCAATATTGCCGCTGTTGGTGAGATTCACCCCGTCGACCATCAGCCCTTGTTCGACGGAAATCAGCCCGGCGTTGTTCAGCTCGGGAATAGACAGCGACAGTCCGCTGCCGCTGATGATTTTCCCCTGCGCGAGGTTATTCAGCACCGAGGCGCCCAGACGCAGCGATTTTTCCCCCTGCAACAGGCCGCCGTTGACACTACGCTGGCTTTCAACGCTGAGGTCAGCCGCCGCCAGCGAGCCCCGGTTTTCGAGGCTGCTACTGGTCAGCGCGAGCTTGTCCTTACCGAGGATTTTACCGGTGTTAACAAGGTTATCTGTCGCGGTCAGGTTGAGGATGGACAAGCCAAGCAGCTTGCCGCTGTTGGTCATCTGGCTGACTTTTAGCGTTGCGCTGTCGGCCTGCATATCTCCCGCATTGGTCATCTGGCGAGCGGCAAGCGTCAGTGCTTTTTCGGCCAATACGGTGCCGCCTTCGGCGTTATTGAACGTATCGCTTGTGGCGTTGAGCGAGGAATCCCCTTGCAGCAAGCCCGTGTTAGAGACGTTTTGTGCGTCCAGCACGGCGTTGTCCGCAATTAACTGGCCCGCGTTATCTAATTCAGATGAGGAAAGCTGCAGACTGCGTTTTGCCACCAGCACGGCACCGGCAAAGTTATTGACTTTGTCACGCAGTTTCAGTTGAAGATCCTGCGCCTCAATGCGGCCCCGGTTATCGAGCGTCAGCCCTTCGAGGGTCACAGCCTGGCTGGCGGAAATCACCCCCGCGTTCACCAGGGCCTGGACGGTGACGTTCATGCCGCCGCCGCTTTGCAGCCAGCCTGCATTGGTCACGCTGCCGGCGTTGAGATCAAACTGGCCGCCCGAGATGGCACCCTCACCGTCCGGCTGACCGACGATGATTTTCCCTTGCGGGCCGTTCTTCAGTTCCCCGCTGACGCTGGCCGTTAAGCTCTCGCTTCCGCTGGTCAGCCCGCTGTTATTCCATTGCCCCGAGCCGATCGCGATGTTTTTTCCCTGCAGGCTCCCGGCGTTATTGAAATTGTCAGCCGTGAGCGAGAGTGTATCTTGCGCCAGCAGTGCACCACTGGCCTGGTTGTCTAACTGCCGGCCCGCATTCAGCGTCATGGCCTGCGATTCAATATTGCCGCTGTTAGTCAGCATCAGGCTCTCAATGGCCAGCCCCTGCTGAACGGAAATCAGTCCTGCATTGGTGAGCTGAGGGATGCTGAGCGCCAGGCCGCTGCCGCTGATGATTTTGCCGCCGCTTCGGTTAGTCAGCTCCGCGGCGGTTAACGTCAGGCTCTGGCCGCCCTGAAGCAGCCCGCCGTTGTCCAAAGAGGTTGTTTTCAGGTCGAGGGAGGCAGCGCCCAACTGCCCGGTGTTTTTTAGCTGCGCCGCTGTGGCATTCAGGTTTTTCTCTGCCAGCAGGCTGCCGGTGTTGGTCAGGGCGGTCTGCGCAGTCAGATCAAGCGTGGAAGCCGCGACCTGCCCATCGTTGTTAAAGCTATCGGAGGTACTGTTCAGATCCTTGCGGGCGGTGATTTTCCCGCTGGCCTGGTTGTCGATATTCCCCGCGATCGCCAGTGTCAAAGCATCGCTGTCCAGCGAACCCCGGTTGGTAAGATTCTGGGCATTAATCTCTAAATTTTTCTGTGCCAGCAGAGCGCCACCGGCCTGTTGTACAATGCTGTCTGCGGTGAGCGACATCCCGCCGTCAGCCTGAATATTTCCGCTAGTGTCGAGCTGTTTAGCTCCAAGCGTAACGGTATTACCTTTGGTGCTTCCGCTGTGGGTCAGCGACCCGGTGTTAACCGTGAGCGCCCCTTTTGCGGCGTGCGTGCCATTCAGCGTGACGCTATTATTCGCCTGCAGCAGCATATTGCCTTCAGATTGCAATTGCCCGCCAGCTAAGGTTTCAAATCGCTCGCCCTTGAATATCAGATCTTTTTGCGAGGTGATTTGCCCGGCGCTTTGCAGCTGCTGAGTCAGCAACTCAAGGTTGCCCCCGCTTGCCAGCGCGCTTCCCTGCAAGCCGTTAAACCGATTGCTGCTTAACGTCACATCCTGCTTGCCGTTAACCGTCCCCGCATTGCTGAAACTGTCAGCCTGAAGCGCAAGATTGCCGCCACTCAGCAGTTGACCATTTCGGCCCACAGTAAAGGCGTTGCGGTTGGTCCATGCCTGGTCGGTGCCGCTGCTCAACATGCCGTCTATCCACGCATCGCCGGTCGTGGCCATGAGCCCTGCCCCGGCCAGCATCTGGCCGTTGTGGGTGAACGAGCCAAGATCGAGCTGGATATTGCGCTGCGCCTGCAGGTTACCGCTGTTGTTAAAGCTGCCTGCCCTGGCGTTAAGGTTCCCGTTGGCCGCAATTTGGCCGCTGTTGATTAACTGGTCTGCGGATACAGCTACGTCACGCCCTGCCGTCAACTTACCGGCGTTGTCCATACGTGTCGCCGCGCTGGCCCGAATCGTGCCACCTGCATTGGCTTCGCTGGCGGCATCCGTGCTTACCGCCCCGGCATTGAGAGTGATGTCATTGCCTGCGGCGAGCAGGCCGTTGTTCAGCGCCAGTTTTCCGCTGCCGTTCAAAGATATGTCCCGGTCGCTGGCTAAGTTACCGTTGGCGACGGTGATGTCAGTACGGCTATTAACCTGCGTTGCGCCTCCGCTTTTATGCTCGCCGCTCAGCACTACGTTATCCGCCTGAGCCGTGAGATTGCCGCTCGCCAGGCTGTTATTCACCACCAGCTTGCCGTTGGCATCCAGGGTGATGTCGCCCTGGCGCGCATTCAGGTTCCCCAGGTTAACGCCCACGCCTTTGTCGCTGGACACAAGGTGAATACGGTTGGCATACATACCGCCCAGCGCGCCGGTATCCACGGCCACCACGGGCGCAGCCCCTTCTCCGGCTATCGGCGTGACTGTGCCCGTGGATGAAACGCGGTTGGCGCCCACGGTTACCTTAAGATCTTTGGCGTGAATACCGGCGTTGACTTCCGTCGCCCGGGCAATGATCGACAGCGCATCGCTTTTGCTGGCGTCAAGGCCCTGGCCTTCGACCGTGATGGTGCCTTTACTGACGTCCAGCGCCAGCAGGTTGCCTGCCGCATCAAACTGGGGTTTGCCGGTGGTCAGCGTGGCATTGGGGGTGTTGATGAATCCGCAGCCGTTACAGGTGATGCCGTAGGGGTTAGCGACCATGACGTTGGCCGCCTTGCCCGCCACTTCGGTATAGCCCTGCAGCTGTGAGCGATTGCCGCCGACGACTTCATTGATGATGCCGGTCGCTTCCTGTCCGGCCCGAAGGTTAGGGTTGTTCTGAACAAGTCCCCCGAGCTGAGTTTGCGTCAGCTGCCCGGTGGCATTGTTCAGAATCAGCCCCTCTTTTCCGACGTTATAGTTCTGGAACTGGTTATGGGAGATCCCCGCCTGGTTGGGCGTTGCAATGTTAACAACCGGAACGCCGTTTCCGGCCTGATCCATCTGCGTACCCGGCGTGACCGGGTTAATGGTCGCCGCCACTGCCGGAAACACCGGCTGACCGGCGAGCAGGCAGATGATGAGGTAACTTAACAGGCGCTTCGCTAATCCAACGGGGTGCTTATCCATTTTTTTACCTTAAATCGCCAGGCCCAGGCGGTAATAAATCACGAGGTGATCCGGCGCCAGATAGCCCGGATAATGAATTGGCGTACCCACCGTGAACTGGCTGGAGTAGTAGCGTCCGGCCACGGTGAGGCCGGCGGAAGCGCCCCACAGCGTGCCGGCAGCCTGCTTATCGTCGCTGTCATTGCGCAGCCAGCCACCGTCCACGGCAGCGTTCAGGCTGACCTCACCCAGATAAGGGAGGCTGAACAGGGCGTAGTTCAGTTCGTTGCGCAGATAGCCCCCGTTGTCGCCGGAAAGGTATTGCTCTTTGAAGCCACGCACCGAGCTTTCCCCGCCAATCGTTAAGCGCTCACTGCCATATAATCGGTCAGGTGACCATTGCCCGTAGACGCTGGTTAACCACCAGATTTTTTGCGTCAGCGGGCGCTGGAAACTGCCGCTCAGGCTCCATTTTTTGAATTCAGCTTTTGGCACGTCGCCCCGCTTGCCGTTGTCATTTTCTGCGCCAAACCAGGGCACGCCATGGCTGAATGACGGGTTCAGGGTGGCCACACCGCCCGCGATTTTCTGCGTGTGGTTAAGGCCGAATTGCAGGCTGGTGAGCTTCCGGCTGCTGCTCAGCAGCGGCGCGTCGTTCAGGTAGTTGCGGCCGATCCGGTGAGTCAGGCCGACGGAGGCGGCGGTTTTTAAGTCCCCGTTTCGGTAAAGCACATGGGAGAGGTTCAGACGATGCGTTTCGGCGCGGCCCGTCGAACGCCACAGATAACCTTTGTTATCCAGGGTGGTGAGGTAGTCGCTCCAGCTGTAGCTGTAATCTACGAGGCTATAACCCCAGGGCACGTTCACCCCGGCCTGAAAGCTTTGGGCATCATGGTCGCTTGCAAAATCGCTGCTGCGCCCACCGCTGATAAACCATTTATCTGCCAGTCCCAGCGGATTATTGGCGGTCAGTGAGGCGGTGAGTTGCCCGGTGCCGGTGCTTTTTTGCCCGCTATTATCAAACCCGGCGGCAGCAGAAAGTGGAAATTCCGGCGTCGCCGTAAGATTAACAATGGATTCCCCGGCCTTTTCACCCGGCAAGATTTCAATTTGTACCGGCGTGGTACGTAACCGGTTTATTTGCTCCATCCCCTGCTCAATATCACGCAGGTTAAGTATTTTCCCTTCCAGCCCCGGAAACGCCATTGTTAGCTGGCGTGAAGGTGCACCTTCAATACGAATGGCCTGTAGCTTGCCTTCCAGCACTGCAATATGCAGCGTTCCCTCCGAAAGATCTTGTTCGGTCAAAAATGCACGGCTGGTGATGTATCCGCGGCTGATATACCAATCAGAAATCTCCCGGGTCAGCTGATTGATCTTCGCCATGCCGAGGCATTGATTAATATAGGGAGTAATTAAGCGGTTGCGGGCCTGTTCGGAAAGCAGAGTCGTATTATCAATCTCAATATGACGAATGGTGAAACAGGGCCCCTGGTCAGGATTGACAACAGGGCTTGCCAGTCGAGGCTGGAGGCTGCGCTGAATCTCCTCTCGCTGTTGCCTGTTCTGCAACAACAAATCCTGCTGTTGCTGCTGAATAGTGTCCCGATCGGCAGGCGTTAGCGGCGCGGCATAGCTTAGGTCAGAGTAAAAAAGCGCGCACAGGAAGGCGGCTTTGTAATAATGGCGCATAAAATAAGAGTCTATTTTTGTCATTTCTTTTCAGTATGCCAGCGCAGCAATAAATAAGAAAAGTCTTAAATAAACGTCCTATTAATATTGGTAGTGAATTTGCTTTAAGTGTAATTATTCAATTTAGGATAAAGCACAAAATAGCGAATGCATTGTTTTATCCGACATAGTTTACCAAGCCATTAATTGAACGAATGTTAATCTAAAAAATAAAAAAGGCCGCGTATTCTCATACGTGGCCTTTTTTAAAGACGGGAGATGGTTAATCCATACTTGCGCCACCGCTAATGCGGAATTTGATGTTAACGGTAATGCCCTGCCCTGGCTTACCGCTCTCATAGCGCCACTTTTTCATCGCCTGCTTCACTTCGCGTTCGAACATGTTGGCCGGCTGGGCAGAGAGGATCTCGACATTATTCACCCGGCCATCGGCATCGACATCAAACTTCACGCGAACGTTGCCGTCCATACGCAGTGCAAAAGCACGCGTTGGGTACTGCGGCCTGTCGCGGCTGATAACGCGCGGCCCGGTATTCACCGATGGCGCCGGCGCTGCCGGGGCAGGTTTCACTGCTGGGGTTGGCGCAGGCTGCACAGGCGCATTGTTTTCAAACGGAGACGCCTGGCGAGGCTCAACCGGCTTAACATCACGCTTCGGCTGCTCGACCTTTTTCACCGGTTTAGGCTTCGGTTTTGGCTTGGGTTCCGGCTTATGAATCACAACTGGCGCCTCTTTCGGCGGCTCAGGTATCGGTTCTGGCTCCGGTTCAGGTTCCGCGACCGGCTGCGGCGGAGGCTGAACAACCTGAGGCTGAGGTGGCTCAAGGTCAGCAGGCGCAACCATCGTGACGCTGATCGGCTGCGAAGGTGCTGGGGACTCAATAACCTGATGTACCGAGGTGTAGAGCAACCCGGCCACAACGGCACCATGAATCCCGACGGAGAGAAGAGTCGGCCACGGAAAGCGGCGAGGTAATTCCAGGGTCATTGACGTCATAATGGTTTCAGTGTCTTTCAAGAGACAACGATTTTAAATGCAAATAACAATCATATTCAACAACGCATTGCCCAAAGGCGCACTTTTTCCTGCTACCTGCGCGAGTTTCCCGCTATTTTCTCAAGGATTTAACATCCTGTTTATCTTTCAATTGCAGTCTGCCCACGGTTCACTTAACGTGGTTTACAACCCAACACCAAGAAGGAAGAGTGCCCGTGCTGTACGTCATTTATGCCGAAGATATTGCTGATTCACTGGAAAAGCGCCTGTCCGTCCGCCCTGCCCACCTGGCTCGTCTTCAAGTGTTACGCGACGAAGGTCGGCTGCTGACCGCAGGCCCGATGCCGGCTGTTGACAGTAACGATCCCGGCAGCGCCGGATTTACCGGCTCAACGGTCATTGCCGAGTTTGCGTCTCTGGCAGAGGCGAAAGCCTGGGCGGATGCAGACCCGTATGCCGCCGCAGGCGTGTACGCTAAAGTTGAAGTCAAACCCTTCAAGAAAGTGTTCTGATTTACTGTTCTGTGAGCCTGCGGTGAGCAGGCTCAATAGCCCGTTAGTTTTCCGTCGCCTGTAAATGCTTTTGTCGGAAGTTGTCCCGGCTCAGAGGCCGTGAGAAGAGATAACCCTGTGCCAGCCTGACATTGTTATTGAACAGCATCTGCATTTGCGAAAAGGTTTCCACCCCTTCGGCAATAACGTCCACTTCACTTTCCTGAGCGCATCGGATAATACGCAGCGTTTCCTCGCTGCACGTCGCCTTGAAACAGGAACGATCAAGTTTGATAAAGTCCGTTTCCACCTGCGCCAGTCTGTCCTGTAGTTGCTCCACGCTGTGAATATCATCCCAGGCCAGTAAAAAACCGGTCTCACGAAGGCGAGCGGCATTTTCGCGTCCCGCGTCATCCAACATGACGCTGTTGTCCGTTATCTCAAAGTCGGGATTCGAGAAAGAATAATAGTAATAATGTTTTCCGGTCACTTTATCGTGAAATGATCCGAGCCCGTTAGTCATTCGGTGAATTGCCGCCTGCGGGACAACCGGCGTGCCTATCGCATCGCTGTCAGCATCCAATATGGCGCGTCCCCTGCGATCAACAATCGATAAGTGCCCTTCACTCGGGCTCTCCAGCTGGCGCAGCACCTGGCTCAGATTGATCAGATTCAGATCCATGGCAAATACGCCATAGCGCTCACCTTTGTCGTCATGCAATAGTTTGGCTATTGTCACCACGGGTAAGCCATCTACTGCATTGGCATAAATTTCAGAGTAATTAACAAAAGAGCTCTTTGCGCTAAGACGTTCGTACCAGGTGCGGCCTGCAAGAATGTAATTACTGTCTACATAGGATTTGGGAATGCTGTTATATCGACCATCGCGCGTGGCAATGATATACCCTGAAATAGCAGGCAGCATTGATATTGACGCGGTAAGTTTTTTCTCCAGCTCTTCATCTTCAGACTTGACCAGTGCTTCGACACATTCGTTGTCCAGCAAAACAGTATTTTGCCATAGTGCATTTTCTAAGGTTTTTAGCTGTTGCTTCAGAAAGAAAGTGGCGACATTATGGACAAAACCCTCATTCTCTTCATTCAGTGTGCTTCCCAGATGATTATAACTTACGCAGGCCATAATAGTGCTAAAGACGACTAACACGGAAATGATAATCACAAACAGGAAATTTATTTTCCTGGCGTAAGAAAAATCCTTTTTTATTAAATCACTGATCACTGATTTTGATATCCTGGCGATATAAGAAAATTCGCGAGGATTATGGCGTTGTTTTAGGCTTGAATGATGATCACGATCATTTTAAAAACAAATTTCCGTCATTTGGAAATAAAATTTCAGGGTAAAGGGAAGGTTTATTTCCCAGGGATTTTATGGGCACCGCACGCGGTGCCCGAACTTTATGCCCAGCGATCGTGGATGGCAAACAGCAATGAATTACGCTGCTGATTAACCAGACATTTACGAATGGCATGAATGCGCATATTGCGCCGTGACTGGCTTTCCAGCCAACGCGCCCTGCGCTTTTGCGTTTGACGCTGCATACGCCAACGCCCAACTTCCGTTCTGCTACGTCTCATGTCTACGACTCAATTTCCTAAAAAAGACGTGCCATTATAGAACCTTCTGCCGGGCAAACCATCCGTTTTGCGTATACTTTTAGTATTAAGCAATGAAAGTTCTGCGTACACTCTCAACTCTTCGGTTTCAAAAGGATTTTTAAGGCATGACAACCTTCTATACCGTGGTGAGCTGGCTGGTCATTCTCGGCTACTGGCTGCTTATCGCCGGCGTTACGCTGCGTATATTGATGAAACGCCGGGCTGTTCCATCGGCCATGGCGTGGCTGTTAATCATCTATATTCTGCCGCTGGTCGGGATTATTGCCTATCTCTCCGTAGGAGAACTGCACCTCGGCAAACGCCGGGCAGAACGCGCTCGCGCCATGTGGCCTTCTACGGCTAAGTGGCTCAAAGACCTGAAAAACTGCAAGCATATCTTTGCCTCAGAAACCAGCGAGGTCGCCAGCTCACTGTTCCAGCTTTGCGAGCGCCGCCAGGGGATTGCCGGCGTGAAGGGTAATCAGCTTCAACTGTTAACCAGTTCAGATGACACGATGCAGGCGCTGATCCGCGATATCCAACTGGCGCGCCATAACATCGAAATGGTGTTCTATATCTGGCAACCCGGCGGCATGGCCGACCAGGTAGCAGAATCCCTGATGGCCGCAGCACGGCGCGGCATTCATTGCCGCTTGATGCTCGACTCCGCAGGCAGCGTCGCCTTCTTCCGCAGCCCGTGGGCCAATATGATGCGTAACGCGGGCATTGAGGTGGTTGAGGCGCTGAAGGTTAACCTGATGCGTGTTTTCCTGCGTCGTATGGACCTGCGCCAGCACCGCAAAATGGTGATGATCGATAACTATATTGCCTATACCGGCAGCATGAATATGGTCGACCCTCGTTTCTTCAAGCAGGATGCGAATGTGGGCCAGTGGGTCGATTTGATGGCGCGTATGGAAGGCCCGGTCGCCACCGCAATGGGCATTGTTTACTCCTGCGACTGGGAGATAGAAACCGGGAAACGGATCCTTCCGCCACCGCCGGATGAGAACATCATGCCGTTCGAAGAGGCCAGCGGACACACGATTCATACTATCGCTTCTGGGCCAGGCTTCCCGGAAGATCTGATTCATCAGGCGCTGCTGACCTCCGTTTATGCCGCGCGTGAATACCTGATCATGACGACCCCGTACTTCGTGCCGAGCGATGATTTGCTTCATGCCATTTGCACCGCAGCCCAGCGCGGTGTGGACGTGAGCATCATCGTGCCGCGTAAAAACGATTCTCTGCTGGTAGGCTGGGCAAGCCGTGCCTTCTTCACTGAACTGCTGGCGGCGGGCGTGAAGATTTACCAGTTTGAAGGAGGACTGCTGCACACCAAGAGCGTGCTGGTCGATGGGCAATTAAGTCTGGTCGGTACGGTTAACCTGGATATGCGCAGCCTGTGGCTCAATTTTGAGATTACGCTGGTCATCGATGATGAAGGGTTTGCCGGGGATTTGGCCGCCGTGCAGGACGACTATATCTCTCGCTCACGGCTGCTGGACGCGCATTTGTGGCTAAAACGCCCGCTCTGGCAGCGAATGGCCGAGCGACTGTTTTACTTCTTTAGTCCGTTGCTGTAAAACGTGGCGCATCAGCACTCGATAAGTGGATGTAGAGATGGAAATGGATCTGAATAACCGCCTGACCGAAGACGAGACTTTAGAACAGGCTTACGATATTTTTCTCGAGCTGGCGGGCGATAATCTCGATCCTGCCGACATTATTCTTTTCAATCTGCAGTTCGAGGAGCGCGGCGGTGCGGAGCTGTTTGATCCGGCTGAAGACTGGCAGGAGCACGTCGATTTCGACCTGAACCCTGACTTCTTCGCAGAAGTGGTTATCGGGCTGGCGGATACCGACGGCGGCGAGCTGAACGATATCTTTGCTCGCGTCCTGCTGTGCCGTGAGAAAGACCACAAGCTTTGCCACATCCTGTGGCGTGAGTAATCTTTCCTGCGCGGCCTTCAGGCCGCGCGGTTACTTCTCATTGGGCGGAAGATGCTCCCCGCAAGTTTTGCAGTAATGCGCATTACTGGCATGATCCTGCTGATGACAGCGTGTACATTCCCTCACTGACCGCCTTCTTTGCAAATCCTGTGACATCTGCGCCGTTAAAATTCCGGTGGGGATGGCTATCACCGAATAACCAATCAGAATCAGCAGCGAGGCAACAAAACGACCCAGTGCAGTGTGCGGCACAATATCGCCATAACCGACGGTTGTCACCGTCACAACGGCCCAGTAGACCGCTACGCCCAGGCTGGTAAAACCGTTGGCCTTCCCTTCTATGCCGTACATCAGCGCCCCCGCCGCGACCATCACGATGGCAATAAACGAGTAGAACAGGATCAGCTGATTGCTGGCGTTGATCAGGCTGCGCCACAGGCTTTTAAGCGCGGGCATATAGCGCAGGAGTTTGAGGATACGCAGCACTCGGATGGCGCGCATTGCTCGCCAGGCAAAATAGTAATGAATGGCAAACTCTGGCCACAGCCACAGGACATAGAGTGGCAGCATGGTCGCCAGATCAATAATGCCCCAGAAGCTAAACACGTAGCGGATGGGCTGCGGCCAGGTGGAGACTCGCAGCAGATATTCACAGCTGAACAGCAGCGTGAAGATGATTTCCAGCCAGATAAACAGCTGCCATTCGCCGTAGGTTAGCCGGGGGTCGCTCCCGACGCTGGACTCGGTAAAAACAACGGCAACGCTGAGCAGCGCCAGCAGGCCGCAAAACGCCTCGAAACGGCGCCCGGAACGGGTGTTTTGATCGAACAGAAAGCGGTAAAGCAACACACGAAGTGATGAAATGTTCCCTGCCACGGTAATCCTCGCAAAAAGAAAGGGCCAGCGCGGTGCTGGCCCCAGGCGAGATTATAGCGGGTCAACCTTCAGACAGGAAACCGCATGGCGGAAACTGCCTTCCAGCACCGGCCGCGTTTTGGCGCATTCCGGGCCGGCTATCGGGCAGCGGGTGCGGAACACGCAGCCAGATGGCGGGTTGATTGGCGACGGCAGCTCCCCTTCCAGCAGCTGGATAGTTTTATTCTTTTCCAGGTCCGGGTCGGGGATCGGCACCGCCGACATCAGCGCTTTGGTATAAGGGTGCAGCGGGTTGTGATAAACCTCATCGTAGGTGCCCAACTCCACCGCATGGCCCAGATACATCACCAGCACGCGATCCGAAATGTGTTTCACGACAGCGAGGTCATGGGCGATAAAGATTAACGACAGCCCCATTTCGCGCTGCAGTTTCTGCAGCAGGTTAACCACCTGCGCCTGAATCGACACGTCCAGCGCCGAGACCGGCTCATCACAGATGATGAGTTTTGGCTCAAGAATCAGCGCGCGCGCGATGCCGATACGCTGGCACTGGCCGCCGGAAAACTCGTGCGGGTAGCGGTTGACCAGGTTTGGCAGCAGGCCGACTTTCATCATCATTGCCTTCACCCGGTCGCGTACTTCCTGCTTTGGCATTTTTGGATGATAGGTCAGCAGCGGCTCGGCGATGATATCGCCGATGTTCATACGCGGGTTCAGCGAAGCCAGCGGATCCTGGAAAATCATCTGAATATCGCTGCGCACGTCACGCCACTCTTCCGGCTTCATGCCCAGCAGATCTTTGCCCAGCCACGCGACGCGGCCATCGGTTGCTTTCACCAGGCCAATGATGGCGCGGGCAAAAGTCGATTTACCACAGCCAGATTCGCCTACCACGCCGAGGGTTTCCCCTTCGTACAGGCGCAGCGTCACGCCATCGACGGCTTTCAGGGTTTTGGAAGGTTGCCAGAACCACTGCTTGCCATCTTTGATGTCAAAATGCACCTTCAGATCGGCGATTTCTAACAGAACTTTTCTCTCTTCTGCAACGGTGCTCATACTAATTCCTCCACCGGTCTAAAGCAGGCACGCAGGCGGCCATCACCAAACTGCTCCAGTGGCGGAGCACTATTACACGCTTCCATCGCAAACTGACAGCGAGGCTGGAACGGGCACCCCTGCGGCAAGCGCAGCAGGTTCGGCGGGTTGCCTGGAATGGTCAGCAGAGATTCACCTTCCGCATCCAGACGCGGTACCGCGTTCAACAGGCCGATGGAGTACGGGTGCACCGGCTTGTAGAACACGTCACGCGCGTTGCCGTATTCCATCGTACGCCCGGCGTACATCACCAGCACTTTGTCGCAGATCCCGGCCACAACGCCCAGGTCGTGGGTGATCATGATGATCGCCGTGTTGAACTCACGCTTCAGCTCGTTCAGCAGCGTCATGATCTGCGCCTGAACGGTCACATCCAACGCAGTAGTCGGTTCGTCAGCAATCAGCAGTTTTGGCCGGCACAGCAGCGCCATGGCAATCATCACGCGCTGGCGCATCCCGCCGGAGAATTCGTGCGGGAACATGCGCATGCGTTTACGCGCTTCCGGCATTTTTACTGCATCCAGCATCCGCACAGACTCTTCAAACGCTTCCGCCTTACCGAGTTTTTTATGCAGCATCAGCACTTCCATCAGCTGATCGCCCACGCGCATGTAGGGGTTCAGCGAGGTCATGGGATCCTGGAAAATCATTGAGATTTGCTCGGCGCGCAGGCGGTTAAGCTGCGACTCCGGCAGGTTCAGGATCTCTTTGCCGTTGAATTTCGCAGAGCCGCCGATACGGCCATTGGCCGCCAGCAGACCCATCAGCGCAAAGGCCGTTTGGGATTTGCCCGAGCCGGACTCGCCGACGATGCCGAGGGTTTCACCGGCACGCAGGCTAAAGTTGAGGTCGTTAACTGCCGTGACGTCACCGTCGGGCGTGCCAAAGGTCACGCGCAGGTCTTTAACGTCCAGCAGAACTTCAGATTTGTTCAGTGGAGCGGCCACCGGAGAGGTTTCAATAGTACTCATGGAGGACTCCTTAACGATCTTTCGGGTCGAGGGCATCACGCAGGCCATCGCCGATAAAGTTAAAACAGAACAGCGTAACCACCAGGAAGCCTGCCGGGAACAGCAGAAGCCACGGTGATACCTCCATGGAGTTTGCGCCGTCGCTTAACAGCGCTCCCCAGCTGCTCAGAGGCTCCTGCGTGCCGAGGCCCAGGAAGCTCAGGAAAGATTCGAACAGGATCATGCTAGGCACCAGCAGCGAGGCGTAAACTACCACCACGCCGAGGACGTTCGGCACGATGTGGCGCAGAACGATGTTGAGGGTAGAAACACCGCCTACGTGTGCCGCTTCGATGAACTCTTTGCGTTTCAGGCTCAGGGTTTGGCCACGCACGATACGCGCCATATCCAGCCAGGACACCATGCCGATAGCCACGAAGATCAGCAGGATGTTTTGCCCGAAGAAGGTCACCAGCAAAATAACGAAGAACATGAACGGGAAGGAGTTCAGGATCTCCAGCAAACGCATCATCACGGAGTCAATTTTTCCGCCGAGATAACCGGCCAGACAGCCGTAAAGCGTTCCGACAATTACCGCCACCAGCGCAGCAGAAATACCGACCATCAGGGAAATACGTCCCCCGATGGCGACTCGCACCAGCAGGTCACGGCCCGACGAATCGGTACCGAAATAGTGACCGGATGCCATGTCAGGGGCCGCCGACATCATGCCCCAGTCGGTATCAAAGTAAGTAAACTGCGACAGAACGGGCGCAAACGCCACGAACAGCGCAATCAGCGCCAGAACAAACAGGCTGGTGATCGCCGCACGGTTATGGATAAAACGGCGACGCGCATCCTGCCACAGGCTACGGCCTTCAACTTCCAGTTTTTCACTGAAGTTTTCCAGCGCCTCGCTGTTTTTCTTAGTCAACATTATGGCCACTCCAGCTTAGTAACGGATTTTCGGGTCGATAACGGCATACAGCACGTCAACGACCGCGTTGAACAGAATCGTCAGCGCACCGACCAGAATGGTCAGGCTGAGAACCAGTGAGTAGTCACGGTTCAGCGCCCCGTTAACAAACAGCTGACCGATACCCGGCAAGCCATAAATTGTTTCAATAACCATAGAGCCCGTGATGATCCCCACAAACGCTGGTCCGAGGTAGGACAGGACCGGCAGCAGCGCAGGTTTCAGAGCATGACGCAGCACAATACGACGCATCGGCAGGCCTTTAGCGCGAGCGGTGCGAATAAAGTTAGAGTGCAGAACTTCAATCATTGAGCCGCGGGTAATACGCGCGATGCTCGCGATGTACGCCAAAGACAGGGCGATCATCGGCAGTATCATGTACTTCGGCGCTCCCCCGTTCCAGCCGCCACCGGGCAGCCATTTCAGGGTGATAGCGAATATCAGTACCAGCAATGGCGCCACCACAAAGCTGGGGATAACCACCCCCGTCATGGCAAAGCCCATTACCGTGTAATCCCATTTGGTGTTTTGATTCAGCGCCGCAACCACGCCCGCCGTCACACCCAGCACAATGGCAAAGATGAAAGCAGCTGCGCCTAATTTTGCGGATACCGGGAAGCTGGACGCCACCAGGTCATTGACCGAATAGTCTTTGTATTTAAATGACGGCCCAAAATCCCCGTGCGCCAGCTGTTTTAAATAGCTGAAGTACTGAGTCGTGATCGGATCGTTAAGGTGATACTTCGCTTCGATGTTTGCCATAACTTCTGGCGGCAGCGTACGTTCGCCGGTAAAAGGACTTCCCGGTGCAAGACGCATCATAAAGAAGGAGATCGTAATAAGAATAAAGAGTGTCGGAATTGCTTCCAGACAACGACGTAGAATAAATTTCAACATTGCCCGTACCTTCTGGCCTGTGCCTTTGCAGTGCGATGTAAATAAGACACGATGGGGCAGAATTTATCCACCGGTCGAAACCGGTGGCTCCTGCCCCACGAATTGCCATTAATGTTTGATAATGTACAAGTCTCTTACGTAGACATTATCCATTGGGTCTTTACCGGTGTAACCACCTACCCATGGCTTAACCAAACGGGCGTTAACGTAGTAGTAAACCGGGACGATGGCTGAGTCTTTATCCAACTGTTGCTCAGCTTTCTCGTACAGCGCGGTACGCTGGGCTTCGTCGGTCACTTTCAGCGTGTCGGCAATGATCTTATCGAACGCCGGGCTCTTATAGTGCGCGGTGTTGTTAGAGCTGTCGGACAGCATGGTGTTCAGGAAGGAAGTCGGTTCGTTGTAGTCCGCACACCAGCCGGCACGCGCCACGTCGAAGGTCCCCTGATGACGGGTATCCAGGAAGGTTTTCCACTCCTGGTTCTCCAGCTTGACGTTCACGCCCAGGTTTTTCTGCCAGATAGATGCCACGGCGATAGCCAGCTTCTTGTGCAGATCGGAGGTGTTGTACAGCAGGTTGAAGGTCAGCGGCTTGTCTTTGGTGTAGCCCGCTTCAGCCAGCAGTTTTCTGGCTTCTTCGTTACGCTTGTCCTGAGACCAGGTGAACCACTCTGGTGGAGTCAGTTTCGCGCCATCGGTATACGGTGGAGTGTAACCATAAGCCGGCAGGTCGCCCTGGTTTTTAACTTTATTCACGATGATGTCGCGATCCAGGCCCAGTTTCAGAGCCGCACGGACGCGAGGATCGGTGAACGGAGCTTTCTGGTTGTTGATCTCGTAGTAATAAGTACACAGGTACGGATCGGCGTGAACTTCAGTTGGGATTTCTTTTTTCAGTTTCTGGAACAGCTCAATCGGCAGGTTGTTATACGTCATGTCGATTTCACCGCTGCGGTAGCGGTTAACGTCTGTTACTTCAGAAGAGATTGGCAGGTAGGTCACCTGGTTAATCACGGTTTTCGCGTTATTCCAGTAGTTGGTGTTACGCACCAGAACGATACGCTCGTTTACCACCCAATCTTTTAATTTGTATGCACCGTTGGTCACGATGTTTGCAGGCTGGGTCCACTTGTCACCAAACTTCTCAACAGTGGCTTTCGGCACTGGAGAAACGGATGGGTGAACCAGCAGTTTGTAGAAGTATGGCACCGGCTCGCTCAGCGTGACTTCCAGAGTGTGGTCATCGATGGCTTTCACGCCCAGATCGCTGGTTGGCTTCTTACCGGCGATGATATCGTCGATATTGGTCAGGTGGCCGTACTGCAGATAGCTTGAATAAGGAGAAGCGGTTTTCGGGTCAGCCAGGCGCTGCCAGCTATAAACAAAGTCCTGCGCGGTGACAGGTTCGCCGTTGGACCATTTAGCGTCTTTACGCAGGTGGAAGGTCCAGACTTTAAAATCTTTGTTGTCCCAAGACTCTGCGACGCCCGGAGATGGGTGGCCCTGCAGATCGCTTACCAGCAGACCTTCAAACAGGTCACGGCTAATATTGGACTCTGGCACACCTTCGATTTTGTGCGGATCAAGAGATTGAGGTTCTGAGCCGTTATTACGGACCAGATCTTGTTTCTCTGCCAATTGCACACCCGCCGGAACATCTGCCGCCATCGCGACATTGCCAGCAATCAGCGCAGTTAAAATGCCCGCTGCTATCAGGCTTTTTTTAGTGATATTTGTCATTGTGTTGGTACTCCACTCATTATAATTACCGACCCGAAAGCCGGCCTCTTCCCCTCAGGGGTCCCTTACAGCGCAGGAGCGTTAAACGTCCGTACGGGATACTGCTTTCCTTACTGCTTCGCTATCACCGACTTTATTTTCGGGCCGCTCGATTTGGCAGCCTCATTACGTCGATTCTTTCTGCCGCCGATTGCGTGGTCGACGGCCATGATTTAGTTGTTCGCAGGACATGATTACGCTGCGAAATCATTCTCATCTACAAAAGAAACATTTTTCAGCGAATTGTTTTGCCCGGAAAGTATCAAAAGCTTCAGATACCCGCCAATACAATTTGCAAATTTGTTAACCATTTCTCTTTTATGGAGAGATTGTGGGGAGTGTCATGCAGAAAGGATGTCTATAAAAACCCAATCATAATCTTGATTATCATGGGGTTAGTATACTATCACTGCATTAGAGAGGAGGTCGGTTTATCGCCTGCTTCATCACTCACAAAAAATTAACAATTGATTATTTTTTAGCACATTCCTCTGCGGGAAGGCATGAATTACTAATATCATCTCAATAAACCCGCAGCAAGCCTGATTGCATAACGGATGCTAAATATCATTTCGATCGCCACTTTTCTGTACAGCTTGTTACAACGTCAACCGCTAATGCACGGTTTTCCAAAGCATTTTCTTATGAAAGATTCGCAATTACTTTTGCGATAATGAGGATAGCGAACAGATGAAATTTTCTTCTACTGAAAGAAAAAAAGCAGAATAGAGATTCTGCTTTTTCATTTGAAGGCGGCAGCGGAATTAACTTGCCAGACCAGGGAAGATGGCTCTGACGCCGGTAACAATAAACTCGATACCCAGAGACATAAGGAGCAAACCCATAATACGGGTGATGACGTTGATTCCAGTTTGCCCCAACATACGTACCAGCCACGGTGCAATACGGAACAGCAGCCAACAGCAAAATGCAAACAGCGCGATGGCAAGGGAGAAGCCCAGAAGGTGGCCCCAGTTATGATAGCGACTTCCCCAGACAATCGTTGAACTGATGGCGCCAGGCCCTGCCATCAACGGCAATGCGAGCGGAACAACCCCCACGCTTTCGCGAATCGCGCTCTCCGACTTCTCTTGCTTGTTCTGTTTATCTTCACCCAACTTGCCGCTGATCATTGACATCGCGATGGTGACAACCAGAATCCCACCGGCAATACGAAATGAATCAATCGAAATACCAAAAACTTGCAGAATACCGTCACCCAAAAAAAGCGAGGTCCAGAGAATAATCGCCACCGAGAGGTTGGCCGTGAGGTTGGTTTTATTTCTTGCTGCGGCACTCTGGTAACTGGTCATACTAATAAATACGGGAATGATCCCTACCGGGTTGACCAGAGCAAACATCCCGATAAAGAACTTAATATAGGTGGGCAGGTCGAAAAAGGATTGAGCCACGCAAAACTCCGCAAATGAACAAAGCAAAAGCAGGCGTAATGTAATGGAAAAACACCCCTGCCGCTACGCTATTTCCTTACTTAATCAGCACCTACAGCAACTTATTTTAGCATTATGGTGAACTGTTACCTGAATGTTGAATTTATGGTAATTTGTTTTGACGTCGCTGTGACTAAATTTTTAAAGATTTATCAATCACCTGGATAGCGCCTGCTGAATGGTGTCAGCATCAATTAGTTGTGATTTAGATCACGAAAAACCTACTCAGAAGTGAGTACTCTTGGACACATCTGGAAAGCAGGTTTCTCCACTAACACAGCTTATTCAGATGAGGCTCTTTTAGTAAATCAGCGCATGAATCCAGGTCATTTTTATGACAGTTTTTTGTCTTAAACACGCATTCTGTGGCTGCTGACTATACTGTCGACTCGCGCAGCTTATTTACTAAAAGAGTTTAACATTATCAGGAGAGCATTATGGCTGTAACTAATGTCGCGGAACTGAACGCCCTCGTAGAGCGCGTAAAGAAAGCCCAGCGTGAATATGCCAACTTTACTCAAGAGCAAGTCGATAAGATTTTCCGTGCTGCCGCCCTGGCCGCTGCCGACGCTCGAATCCCCCTGGCTAAATTAGCCGTCGCTGAATCCGGTATGGGTATCGTCGAAGATAAAGTGATTAAAAACCACTTCGCTTCCGAATATATCTATAACGCTTATAAAGATGAGAAAACCTGCGGTGTGCTGTCTGAAGATCATACCTTCGGTACCATCACTATCGCTGAGCCTATCGGCATCATCTGCGGTATCGTGCCAACGACTAACCCTACTTCTACCGCTATCTTCAAGTCTTTAATTAGCCTGAAAACCCGTAACGCCATTATCTTCTCGCCACACCCACGCGCTAAAGATGCAACCAACAAGGCGGCTGATATCGTGCTGCAGGCTGCCATCGCTGCCGGTGCACCAAAAGATCTGATCGGTTGGATCGACCAGCCGTCTGTAGAACTGTCTAACGCCCTGATGCACCACCCGGATATCAATATGATCCTGGCGACCGGTGGCCCAGGCATGGTTAAAGCAGCATACAGCTCCGGTAAACCTGCTATCGGCGTTGGCGCCGGTAACACCCCGGTTGTGGTTGACGAAACCGCAGACATCAAACGTGCTGTTGCCTCTATCCTGATGTCCAAAACCTTCGATAACGGCGTTATCTGTGCTTCTGAACAGTCCGTCATCGTTGTCGACTCCGCTTATAACGCAGTACGTGAACGCTTCGCGACCCACGGTGGCTACCTGCTGCAGGGTAAAGAGTTGAAAGCCGTTCAGGACATCATCCTGAAGAATGGCGCGCTGAACGCCGCTATCGTAGGTCAGCCGGCCACTAAAATTGCAGAACTGGCAGGCTTCACTGTGCCAGCAGATACTAAAATCCTCATCGGTGAAGTGTCCGTTGTAGACGAGTCAGAACCATTCGCTCACGAAAAACTGTCTCCGACGCTGGCCATGTATCGTGCTAAGAACTTTGAAGACGCTGTGATCAAAGCGGAAAAATTGGTTGAGATGGGCGGTATCGGCCATACCTCTTGCCTTTATACCGACCAGGACAACCAGCCTGCACGCGTTAAGTTCTTCGGTGACAAAATGAAGACCGCACGTATTCTGATTAACACCCCGGCGTCTCAGGGTGGTATCGGTGACCTGTATAACTTCAAACTGGCGCCTTCTCTGACGCTGGGTTGTGGTTCATGGGGCGGTAACTCCATCTCCGAAAACGTGGGTCCTAAGCACCTGATCAACAAGAAAACCGTTGCTAAGCGAGCTGAGAACATGCTGTGGCATAAACTTCCGAAATCTATCTACTTCCGCCGTGGATCTCTGCCAATTGCGCTGGATGAAGTGATTACTGATGGCCACAAACGTGCGCTGATTGTGACCGACCGTTTCCTGTTCAACAACGGCTATGCCGATCAGATCACCTCCGTGCTGAAAGCCGCTGGCGTTGAAACTGAGGTCTTCTTCGAAGTTGAAGCTGACCCTACCCTGACCGTTGTTCGCAAAGGTGCTGAACTGGCGAACTCCTTCAAACCAGACGTGATCATCGCGCTGGGCGGCGGCTCCCCAATGGACGCAGCCAAAATCATGTGGGTGATGTACGAACACCCAGAAACCCACTTCGAAGAACTGGCGTTGCGCTTTATGGATATCCGTAAACGTATCTACAAGTTCCCGAAAATGGGCGTAAAAGCGAAAATGATTGCGGTGACCACGACTTCCGGTACCGGTTCTGAAGTGACACCGTTTGCGGTTGTTACCGACGATGCGACTGGCCAGAAATACCCACTGGCCGACTATGCACTGACCCCGGATATGGCCATTGTTGATGCCAACCTGGTGATGGATATGCCTAAGTCGCTCTGCGCCTTTGGTGGTCTGGATGCGGTGACCCACGCGCTGGAAGCTTACGTTTCCGTCCTGGCAAGCGAATTCTCTGACGGCCAGGCTCTGCAGGCACTCAAACTGCTGAAAGAAAACCTGCCAGCGTCCTATAATGAAGGCTCTAAAAACCCGGTTGCCCGCGAACGCGTTCACAACGCCGCGACCATCGCCGGTATCGCGTTTGCTAACGCCTTCCTGGGCGTGTGTCACTCCATGGCTCACAAACTGGGTTCTCAGTTCCACATTCCTCACGGTCTGGCGAACGCCCTGCTGATCTCCAACGTCATTCGCTATAACGCCAATGACAACCCAACCAAACAGACTGCTTTCAGCCAGTACGACCGTCCACAGGCTCGTCGTCGCTACGCTGAAATTGCAGACCATCTGGGTCTAACCGCAGCGGGCGACCGTACCGCGGCTAAGATCGAGAAACTGCTGGCATGGCTGGAATCCATCAAGGCTGAACTGGGCATTCCTAAGTCCATCCGTGAGGCTGGCGTACAGGAAGCAGACTTCCTGGCACACGTCGACAAACTGTCTGAGGATGCGTTTGATGACCAGTGTACCGGTGCTAACCCGCGCTATCCGCTGATTTCTGAACTGAAACAAATTCTGCTGGATACCTACTACGGCCGTGAGTTCGTAGAAGGCGTAGCGACGAAAGAAGCCGCACCTGCAGCAAAAGCTGACAAAAAAGCGAAGAAGACCGCTTAAACATTAGCACTTAAAACACAAAACCCGCCGAAAGGCGGGTTTTTTTATGCCTGAACGCAATGTACAGGCCACTGCGGCACGTTTAATAACGAGGCAAGGAATACGCCCCGTTTAAATTAACTGCCCTGCATCTCCTGCAGAGAGCCTTTAATTAGCGCTTCTTTATAATGCTTGCGGCAAACCGAGACATAACGCTCATTACCGCCGATCACCACCTGCTCACCTTCATTATAAGGTCGCCCGTCCTGATCGAGACGAAGCACCATGCTTGCTTTACGCCCGCAAAAACAAATCGTTTTCAGCTCAACCAGCTTGTCGGACAACGCCAGCAGGTACTGGCTGCCGCTGAATAGCTCACCGCGAAAATCCGTACGCAGGCCGTAGCACAAAACGGGGATATCAAGCTCATCGACAACGTCAGATAAAGCATAAACCTGTTCTTTAGATAAGAACTGGCTTTCATCCACCAGCACGCAGTGTACGGGCGCAGACTGCTGCTCTGCACGAATGTCGGCATACAGATCCGTGGTCGAATTATAAAGCCTTGCAGGGGAAGACAGGCCAATACGCGAACTGACTTTTCCCACACCAAAACGATTATCTATCTCTGCGGTATACACCAACGTGCGCATTCCTCTTTCCTGGTAATTCCAGGAGGACTGGAGCAGCGCGGTTGATTTTCCCGCATTCATTGCTGAGTAGTAAAAATAGAGTTGAGCCATTGCACCTGTAGCCTGAATCAAAGTGTAAATTATGTTTCGGCGGATTGTACCACACGGTACGACATCAGTGGATTGCCGATTACCTTGCTAAAGATGCGGGTTAATTGCATCAGATATATTAATAAATCCCGCTTATACAGCGGGTAATAGTTGTAGCCGTGCAGATATGGAACGGCTACAGCGGAGGCCTTCCCGCACGTTTATCGCGCGCCCATGAAATTATTCAGTACCTCAATTATTATAAATTGTAAACGACCTGCAGCGCTCATAAACATTAATACACTCGCATGATATTTGATGATTAATGCGAAATTTCTATCTTTCTCTGCCTGCAACAAACCCTTTTGATGCCAGGGTTGTTGTCTAAAATTTGAGTCTTAAAGTGCCATTTCGCGTGGCCTGGAAGCCAGAAATTAAGTTAACGGTATTTAAACCGCCGCATATATATCAGCAAATTTTGAATTCCTTACATTCACGGCTATTGCAGAACTTAATATAACGCTCTATTATTAGCTCAAACGTCACCCCCCAATAATAAGTTTGAGATTACTACAATGAGCGAAGCACTTAAAATTCTGAACAACATCCGTACTCTTCGTGCCCAGGCAAGAGAATGCACCCTGGAAACTCTGGAAGAGATGCTGGAGAAATTAGAAGTTGTCGTTAACGAACGTCGTGAAGAAGAAAATGCGGCGGCGGCTGAAGTTGAAGAGCGTACTCGTAAACTGCAGCAATACCGTGAAATGCTGATTGCTGACGGCATCGACCCTAACGAACTGCTGAACAGCATTGCTGCTGTTAAATCTGCAGGTAAAGCGAAGCGCGCTGCGCGTCCTGCTAAATACCAGTACATCGACGAAAACGGCGAAACTAAAACCTGGACTGGCCAGGGCCGTACCCCAGCAGTTATCAAGAAAGCAATGGATGAGCAAGGTAAGAAACTGGAAGACTTCCTGCTGTAATCCACTCAGTGCTGCTTATTAAGAATCCCGCTCCGGCGGGATTTTTTATTTGTGACGCACCTCATTTTTATGCCCCGGCTATGCATTGCTTCAGTAAAACAATCCTATAACAGCTTACGTTTCTTTATTAATGAATCGTATCTAATATCTTTAGATACAATACCTGTCCTTTAGTACAGTTAATTTCGCTCGCTAATCATCAGGTTAAGCCCGAAACTGATTTATCTGACGTTAAGATAATCCTTTTCCTGAGCCGATATACTCCGTAAGCGGTATCAACTAAAAAGTAAACATTGCTACATAATGTTGAATCATAGCCTGAGGAAATGCCTTCCTGCCTAAAGATCTCATTAACGATGATTATTAAGCATGGCTTACGTGGTTTTAATCTTCTTAAAACTACCCGCCTGGAACCTCCCGTTCCACCTCGCTTCAGTTTGATTAAGTATATTCCCGCCCTTTGAGTCATGAATATTCATCCTTTTGCCATTTAACCTGATGACCAGCCTTTATGCACACATCGCGGCCAGACGGTTAAATAACGAGCACAAAACTGTATTCCGGCGTGGAGTATAAGGACGTTAGATGGCTGTCAGCAAAACGCACCGATGACGGGCTGAAATAGCCTGTAGACAAGCTGTGGCGAGGATTTAAAAGCTTACGGATAGCCAAAGATGGATATCGTGACCGGCAGCGCACAGGCTCTCTGAGAGTCCTGTCGTGCCGATCACGTTAAATAACAAAAGGTGGGTATTTCTTAGACGATATTAATGGAGGCACCACGACCGATAGCGTAATAAACAAAACCACGTTTATTCAGTCTTTCTGGATCATAAAGGTTACGGCCATCAAAGATAACCGGTTGCTTCAGGGACTTCTTCATGAGGTCGAAATCCGGTGCCTTAAAGCTCTGCCATTCGGTACAAACCACAAGTGCATCAGCGCCCTGCAGGGCCGCCTCTTTGGTCCCCATCAGCCTTAAATCACTACGGTGACCATAAATACGCTGGGTTTCGTCCATGGCTTCCGGATCGTAAGCCTGCACCTGTGCACCACGTTCCCAAAGTGCCTCGATAAGCACGCGGCTGGAAGCTTCACGCATATCGTCTGTATTCGGCTTGAAAGACAGTCCCCAAAGCGCAAAGGTTTTGCCTTTGAGATCCTGGCCGAAGTGGCGAGTCACGAATTCAGGCAACTTTTGCTTCTGAGCATAGTTAACTTCTTCGACCGCCTGCAGAATTTTAGGCGTATAGCCAATCTGCTCCGCGGTGCGAATCAGCGCCTGAACATCTTTCGGGAAACAAGAACCACCGTAACCACAGCCAGGATAGATGAAGCTGTAGCCAATCCGGGAGTCAGAGCCGATACCCATGCGAACTTTCTCGACATCAGCCCCGAGACGTTCGGCCAGGTTAGCAATTTCGTTCATGAAGCTGATTTTGGTCGCCAGCATGCAGTTAGCGGCGTATTTGGTCAGCTCGGCGCTGCGGATATCCATCAGAATCATGCGATCGTGATTGCGGTTGAACGGTTCATACAGTTCACGAAGCAGCTCAACCACCTCTTCGTTATCCGTCCCGATGACGATGCGCTCAGGACGCATACAGTCGGCAACCGCGGCACCTTCTTTCAGGAACTCCGGGTTAGAAACCACATCAAAATTAATCTCCAGACCGCGAGATTTCAGCGTTTCTTCCATCACCGCACGCACTTTGTCTGCCGTGCCAACAGGAACCGTTGATTTGTCGATGACGACTTTATGTGAATCCATATACTGCGCAATGGTACGCGCAACGGCTGTCACATATTTCAGGTCAGCGGAACCGTCTTCATCCGGTGGAGTCCCCACGGCGATGTAGTGCATTTCACCATGGTTGACGCCCTCTTCAGCGTTGGTACTAAACTGCAGGCGCCCTTCTTCATAATTTTTCTTCACCAACGGCGCAAGGCCTGGCTCAAAGATAGGGATTTCGCCTTTTTTAAGGTTTTCCACTTTCTTTGCATCTACGTCAATACACATGACGTCATGCCCAACATCGGCGAGCACGGCGGCCTGGACTAGGCCAACGTAGCCAATACCAAATACGGTAACTTTCATCTTACCATCCTGCGTTGAATGAACTTATTTCTTCGCGCCAACGGTGGCTTCAAGCCAGGTTTTAAAGTCCGCACCCAGCGTGTTATGACGAATACCGTACTCAACAAACGCCTGCATATAACCCAGTTTGTTGCCGCAGTCGTGGCTCACGCCCTTCATGTGGTAGGCTTCAACGGTCTCTTTTTCCATCAGCATGGCAATAGAGTCGGTGAGCTGAATTTCATCCCCGGCACCTGGAGGGGTTTTCGCCAGCAGCGGCCAGATATCCGCGCTCAGGACATAACGTCCGACAACGGCCAGGTTTGACGGCGCAACGTCAGCTTTAGGCTTCTCAACAATCCCGACCATAGGGACGCTGTCACCTGCAGAAAGTGCGACACCTTTGCAGTCAACCACGCCATATGCAGTCACATCCGCAACAGGCTCAACCATGATTTGGCTGTTTCCTGTCGCGTCAAAGCGGCGGATCATTTCAGCCAGGTTGTCCTGAGAAAGATCGGACTCAAACTCGTCCAGAATTACGTCCGGCAGGATTACCGCTACCGGCTCATCACCGACAACAGGGTGTGCGCACATGACGGCGTGACCCAAGCCTTTCGCTAGCCCCTGACGCACCTGCATGATGGTGACGTGCGGCGGGCAAATAGACTGTACTTCTTCCAGAAGCTGGCGCTTAACACGTTTCTCAAGCATGGCTTCCAGTTCAAAACTGGTATCGAAGTGGTTCTCAATAGAGTTCTTCGAAGAGTGGGTAACCAGCACAATTTCAGTAATACCGGCAGCGATACATTCATTAACGACATACTGAATCAGCGGTTTATCAACCAGCGGCAGCATCTCTTTTGGAATTGCCTTTGTTGCCGGCAACATACGAGTTCCCAACCCCGCAACCGGGATAACAGCTTTTCTTACTTTAGAATTAATGGCAGCCATCGAAAAAACCTCCAGGACTGTTCAAGTTTCACACTTGTCGTCAATTTAAAAACGCGGTTGAGTATATCAGCTTAAAAACAAAAACCGCCCCCCGTTTACTCCGGCAGCGGCTAATTTAAGACAAATACGATTAGGTTGAGCGCGATATTACCACCGCCCGGGTGCCAGGAAAAAAGCTAAATGTAATCAGTTGTTCCGTTGTTTATTCCGCAGACAACATCAGGCGTAAACGTCCGCCTGAACCCCACACCTGACATTGCCAGGCTTCGCATCGCTGGCTGATTTGATTGAGGTAAGCGTTACCCAGCGTACCCAGCGGCACGCCGTTGCTGACCTGAATTTGGTGCTCGCCGGTATTTAAGGTTGCATTAAGCCCGGCTGAGACCAGGATGAGGTTTTTTAATCCGCTGTGATAATAACCAACAATGAGCGGAAATTGTCCGCTCAGGTTTGCCTGACGCAATAGCTGATTGACCTGTTTAAGTAAATTACCCAACTCAGGTAAACGCTGCCCTTGATGGGAAAGCTGTTCCTGTAATAATCCATTGAATAATGCTCTGAGTAACAGCGCCGCTAATACACCGTTATCGCCGGCGCGGGTAACATCGAGGCAATAAAAAGCCAGGTCATTATCTGAAAGTGGCGCAATATCGAGCACCAGGCCAGGCTGGTCGACAGAGATTAACTGGCGATAATTTATTCGGCAACGTGACATAACCTGCTGGACCGGCGGCTGGAGTTCCTGCAACAGCTTCGATGCAGCCTGAGGATCCCGTGCCAATGCGTCCCAGTCCTGAAACAACCGCTCCTCTTCTTCTACCCGTGAATTAAACATTGCGGGGTAGATACAGGAGAGTACGGTCTCTTTTAATCGATTAAGATCTTTAATGGGTTTTAGCAATACGTCCTGCACCCCGAGCCGCAAAGCCTGGGCTATATCAGACATATTTTCCGTCGCCGAAATAACCAAAATAGGTGTTTGATTACCTTCATTGCGGATATGCTCTACCAGCTCGAGTCCGTTCATTCTTGGCATCGCCAGATCGCAAATCAGCAGGTCCGGCGTAAATTGCCCAAGCTTCTCAAGCGCATCCATTCCGTCCCACGCAAGCAGCGTGCCTGCACCAAGCGACGTCAAATAGCTGTCCAGTAGAGAGCGGAAAACGGGCTCGTCTTCAACAATGAGGATCTGTTTTCCTTCCAGCGGGTAACTCATGCGCATTCCTCTGCCTGGCAATATTTCAATAGTGGCACGGTATCGCAACGAGCGCCTGTCAGTAACGGGTTAAGTATTAACTTAATCATGAGTACGAACCAGCGGCAGTAGCTCATCCATTTTTTTCTCAACCGCCAGACTCCCTGCCACAATCGCCTCGGACGCACGATGGAAGTCGAGCGTGGAAATCTGTGGGCAAAAGGGCTGCAGAAGAATATCAGGGGGATCGCCCGCCATACGGTTACGCTTGAGCCGGTTTTCCAGTACCTGAATCGAGGTGGTCATGATCTCCATCGCCGTCGGCGTGACGTTCGCCCTACGATGGGTCATTTTCCCCAAACGCTCCCGTAAACGACTGCGCCAGGACGCAGGCTGCACCAGATTTTCTTCCCCGGCTGGCGTCATATTCACCGACAGCAGATCTTGCTGCATCAAATGTGCATCGTGCTGTAAATCCACCGCGATAACGATATCCGCACCCAGCGCGCGGGTGAGCGAAATCGGCACCGGATTAACGATAGCGCCATCCACCAGCCAATAACCGTTGTGCGCAACGGGAGACAGCAGCCCCGGCATGCTGCAGGAAGCGCGAATAGCCTGATGCAGGTCACCGTCGGTAAACCACAGCTCTCGCCCGGTACTCAGGTTGGTGGCCACGGCACCAAATCTCATGCCACAGCCCTCAATAGCGGTTTCTGGAATGATTTTACGGACATTGTTAAACACACGCTCGCCGCGAAGCAGCCCACCGCGACGCCAGGAAAGATCCATCAAGCGCAGAACATCCCAGTAGCTGAAAGAGCGAACCCACCGTTCCATCACCGGCAACCGCTGGCTGGCATAGGCGGCACCGACCAGCGCGCCGACGGAACACCCTGCCACGATATCAATCTGAATCCCTGCTTTTTTTAACGCATTGATAACGCCAATGTGCGCCCATCCTTTGGCTGCACCCGACCCTAGTGCCAGGCCGATCTTTACCTGTCTCATCACGCCTCGGTCAATCTTCCCCGGTAATCACTCCGTGACGCCAACGCCACCGCTCAGTTAACATAAGTGCTGCCGTCGTATTATTGGCGTCGTTTATTTTTTCCTGGAGATATTATGTTGCAACTTTGTTCCTGTGGCAGCGGTTTGGAGTATAGCTTATGTTGCCAGCCTTACCTAAGCGCAGCCCAGCATCCGCAACGCCCGTCACAGCTTATGCGCTCTCGTTACACCGCTTTTGTGAAGCAGGATGCGGATTATCTTGTTGCAAGCTGGCATGAGAGCTGCCGCCGCCCGTCTTTAAAATCAGAAATATCCAGCGGCTTCGGCGACACGGAATGGCTCGGCCTGACTATATATGAAGAGGCCGAGGGCAAAGATGCCAACGAAGGATTTGTGAGCTTTGTTGCCCGTTTTCAGGAAAACGGCAAGCAAAGCGCAATAATCGAACGTTCCCGTTTCGTCAGGGAAAGCGGCCAATGGTACTATATCGACGGCCTCCGCCCGCAGTTCGGTCGTAACGACCCCTGCCCTTGCGGTTCAGGAAAAAAATATAAAAAATGCTGCGGATGATAGCCTTCACCGCATAACGGCATTATTGTTTCGCAAACACCGTTCAACAGGATTTATCTCTTCATGCAGGCACTACAACGTAAAATTCTCCGCACAATCTGCCCCGATCAGAAGGGTCTCATCGCGCGAATCACTAACATTTGCTACAAACACGAACTCAATATTGTTCAGAACAACGAATTTGTCGATCATCGTACCGGCCGCTTCTTTATGCGTACCGAGCTTGAAGGCATTTTTAACGACACCACGCTGATGGCCGACCTGGACAGCGCGCTGCCGGAAGGTTCAATTCGTGAACTCACGCCTGCCGGGCGCCGTCGCATTGTTATTCTGGTCACCAAAGAAGCCCACTGCCTGGGCGATTTGCTGATGAAATCTACCTATGGCGGCCTGGACGTAGAAATCGCAGCCGTCATCGGCAATCACGAAACCCTGCGTACCTTAGTGGAGCGTTTTGAGATTCCGTTCCAGTTAGTCAGCCACGAAGGGATGACGCGCGAAGAGCACGACATGCAAATGGCTGATGCCATCGACGCGCATAAACCAGACTACGTCGTGCTGGCAAAATACATGCGCGTATTGACGCCTGAGTTTGTCGCCCGCTTCCCGAACCAGATAATTAACATCCACCACTCGTTCCTGCCGGCGTTTATCGGCGCACGTCCCTATCATCAGGCGTACGAACGCGGCGTGAAGATTATCGGCGCTACCGCGCATTACGTTAATGATAATCTGGACGAAGGCCCAATCATCATGCAGGACGTGATTCACGTCGATCACACCTACACCGCCGACGACATGATGCGTGCCGGGCGTGACGTAGAGAAGAATGTGCTAAGCCGGGCCCTCTACGAAGTGCTGGCCCAGCGCGTCTTCGTTTACGGTAACCGCACGATTATTCTCTAATCACCCGGAAAATGAATTGGTTAGCTTTGCGGCGCTCAGCGTAAAAAAGCGGCAAACGATTCATTTTCCTAAAGTGAATGCTTTACAGCGGCGCTTCATTTGATATGATGCGCCCCGCTTCCACAGCGAAGCAGGCCAGTAACAAGCATTACCCCGTGGTGGGGTTCCCGAGCGGCCAAAGGGAGCAGACTGTAAATCTGCCGTCATCGACTTCGAAGGTTCGAATCCTTCCCCCACCACCATCTCAAAATTCAAAGCATTACCCCTGGCGGGGTTCCCGAGCGGCCAAAGGGAGCAGACTGTAAATCTGCCGTCATCGACTTCGAAGGTTCGAATCCTTCCCCCGCCACCATCTTCCAGAACAAATCTCAACGTCAAAACTTGAACAATCTTCCAGATCCCCGTTGGGGAAGGACGAGAAGCTTCGATTAAGGTTCGACTCACGCCAGTGAGAACGCACTTGCGCAGTCATCCTTCTCCTACCTCAGATTCCCCGCTTCATTCGTAGCGCTTTCGGCCCCACCCGGAACTGCGTTATGCTATTTCCGTATTCATTCAGAGGAAATAAAATGCCTGATATAAACACCTTCAATCACTGCATGGCCTCTTTCTGGCCTCAGCATCAGGCCGGGTTGTATCACTTTCTGTTAGCCAAAACTGCCGATCCGGACATAGCGGCAGACCTGCTGCAGGAACTTTTTTTAAAGGCCCGGGCTAACGCCGGAACATTCTGCGAGATGGATTATCCCTTAGCCTGGCTCTATCGCGCCGCGAGAAACCTGCTGATTGACGAACATCGTCAGGCAAAAACATTCGTTGAAGTCCCTGAGTCACTGATTCCCGAACTCTCTCTGGCTGAGCCGGTTTCTTCCCTGGCACAATGCCTGCCGGAAACGCTCCAGTCCCTTCCCGCAGGTGAAGCCTGGCTTATTGAGCAATGCGATATTTATCGCCGCCCGCAGCAGGACGTTGCCGACGAACTCAAACTGACGCTGAGCGCCCTGAAATCCAGACTGCTGCGCGCCAGATCAAGCCTGAAGCAAAAGCTGATTGATCTGTGTGAAATCGAAGCGGATGAACACTCCCCCGTCTGCTGCCATAAAAAAATGCATTAATTTTTGCATCTTTTTCTTTCCTCGTTCGTTTACCTCAATACCACACTTTGTGGCTTACTTTTGAGGCAAACAACATGTCCAGAATTGAAATTTATGAAGCAGCCGGCTGCTGCGCGACCAGCAGCGTAAACGTCCAGCAAGCCGACCTGCAGTGGAGCGCCGATCTCGACTGGGCGAAGCAAAACGGTATCGCTATTCAGCGGTACAATCTGGCTAAAAATCCCGCCAGCTTTATCAATAACCCCACCGTGAATAATCTCCTGAATGAGTCTGGCTCCAGCGTGCTGCCGGTTGTGCTGGTCGATGGGGTATTAGCCCTGGCAGGTAAACGTCCGAACCGCGTGGATCTGGCCCGCTGGGCAAACATCCCCTTCACCCAGGACTGGGAACAACACAGCACTGAACCCGGCTGCTGCACCATCCCCCGTCTGCCTTAATTCATCTCAGGAGCACATCATGGCAATGTCTTTCTTAACCGACATCCCTCAGTTTATTTTCTTCACCGGCAAAGGCGGCGTGGGCAAAACCTCTCTGGCCTGCGCGACGGCTGTCCGTCTGGCTGACAGCGGGAAACGTACGCTGCTGGTGAGCACCGACCCGGCGTCTAACGTAGGGCAGGTATTCAATCAGCAGATCGGACATCGAATCGTGGCCGTGGAGCAAGTATCGGGCCTGGATGCGATGGAAGTCGATCCGCTTGCTGCCGCACAGGCTTACCGTGACAGGGTTCTTAATCCGGTGCGGGATCAAATGCCGGCGGACGTCGTAAGCAGCATAGAGGAGCAGCTTTCCGGCTCTTGCACGACCGAAATAGCCGCCTTTGACGAGTTCACCGCACTGTTGACCAGCGAAGCATTACGCGAGAAATATCAGCATATTGTGTTCGACACCGCCCCCACCGGCCACACTATCCGTATGCTTGAACTGCCGGGCGCATGGAGCGGTTATCTGGACGCTAACCCGGACGCCGCCGCTAATCTTGGCCCGCTGGTTGGGCTTGAAAAACAGCAGCATCAATATGCAAATGCTGTCACCGTCCTGGCAGATGAAAACCTGACGCGTCTGGTGTTGGTGGCCCGCGCGCAAACCTCCACGCTGAAAGAGGTTTCACACACCCACGACGAACTTTCTCAACTGGGTTTGAAGCATCAGCACCTCGCCATTAACGGCGTGCTGACGCCACAGCCGGATGAGCACGATCCGCTGGCGCAAAGTATTCTGACACGGGAAGAAAAAGCGCTAGCGGCCATGCCTGAAAATCTGCTGCAGCTCCCGCAAACCCGGCTACCACTAAAATCATTCAACCTGGTGGGAGTTAATGCCCTGAGAGCGCTGCTTAACCCCATTGATGAACAGCCCTCATACACCGATATCCCGGCACAGACAACTGCGCCAGCGCTGCCCCCGCTTTCCACTCTGGTAGAAGAATTAAGTCTCTCGGGGAAAGGCCTGGTGATGACGATGGGCAAAGGCGGCGTAGGAAAAACCACGCTTGCTGCTTCGCTGGCCGTCGCATTGGCCAGTCGTGGACATAACGTTCATCTGACAACGTCCGACCCGGCGGCGCATCTCTCTTATACGCTTGCCGATGCCATGCCCGGCCTGACGGTGAGTCGAATTGATCCCAAAGCAGAAACCGAGCGCTACCGCCGCTTTGTAATGGACAATCAGGGCAAAGATCTTGATGACGCCGGGCGAGCCGTGCTGGAAGAGGATCTGCGTTCCCCTTGCACCGAGGAAATTGCGGTGTTCCAGGCGTTCTCCCGTATCATCAAAGAGGCGGATGACCATTTTGTGATTATGGACACCGCGCCCACCGGGCACACACTTTTGCTGCTGGATGCCTCAGGTAACTACCACAAAGAGATGGTGCGTCAGATGGGCAATACTGAAGAGCGTTATCTCACACCGATGATGCAGCTGCAGGACCCGGAGAAAACCAAAGTGATTATCGTCACGCTGGCGGAAACAACCCCGATGCTGGAGGCGGTTAATCTGCAAAACGATCTGCGACGGGCCGCAATTGAGCCCTGGGCGTGGATTATCAACAACAGCCTCTCCGCCGCGCAGCCCTCGTCTCCACTGCTGAAGGCCAGAGCCAGCAGAGAAATACCAATTATTCAGGAAATTCAGAACGAACATGCCAGACGCATAGCCCTCACGCCGCTTCAGCCTGAAGAACCGGTGGGCATCGAACGACTGAAGAAACTGAGTGGGATAAACTAAACCTAAAAAAAGCGGACTCAGGTAGCCTGAGTCCGTAGAAGTTACATCACGGCATTTATGACAAAGAAACCGACCGCGGTCATTAGCAGTGAACCCAGCACATGAGCGAAAACAGACGCCATCGCCCAGGCATAATTTCCCCCCTGCAGCAGCGAAAATAACTCAACAGAAAAGGTTGAGAAGGTACTCATACCGCCGCACAGGCCAGTGGTGATCAGCAGTTTCCACATAGGGTCCAGATGCGGCTGGCGCAGAAAGAAAGCCAACGCGCCACCGATAATCAACCCGGCCAACAGGTTGACCGCCAGCGTGCCGAGGGGCAAATGAGGGAAAAGGCCATTCAGACGTAACGCAAGGAGCCAGCGAATCACACACCCAGCTGAGCCGCCAACAATAACTGCAAACAGTGGTTTAACCATATTTCCCTCAAAAAGATCTAAACGATACGGTGTTGTTAAATAAGAACTTTGCTTTTAGCTTTTATGAATAAAAGCGCCACGACCGGCAAAATGCGCATCGGCGCCTGGCGCCTGTTCAATTCGCATCAACTGATTATATTTTTCTACCCTTTCGCCCCGACAAGGCGCGCCGGTTTTCAGGTGCCCCGCACGCAGGGCAACCGTCATGTCGGCAATAAAGCTGTCCGTCGTTTCACCGCTGCGGTGCGAAATAAACGTTCCCCAGCCGTGCTGCTGGCAAAGTGCCACCGCGTCAAAGGTTTCGCTTAGGGTGCCTATCTGGTTCAGCTTGATCAGCGCCGCGTTAGCCAGGTTCTCTTCTATGCCACGTCGGATGTATTTCACGTTAGTCACGAAGAGATCGTCGCCCACCAGCTCGACCCTGTTGCCCAATTTTTGGTTCAGGTGTTTCCAGCCTGCCCAGTCATTCTCGGCCAACCCATCTTCAAGCAGCACAATCGGAAACTGGCCTAGCAGCTCGGCATAATAGCTCGTCATCTCTTCGGCGCTAAGCGTGCACCTTTCCGTTCTTAAATGGTATTTACCCTCGGTATAGAATTCGCTGGAAGCAGGATCGATACAGATGCTGATATCTTCCCCAGGCCGGTAGCCGGCTTTCTCAATCGCCTGCACGATAAACTGCAACGGCTGTTTATTAGAGGACACCGCCGGGGCAAATCCGCCCTCATCCCCGACTGCCGCAGAGAGATTGTTATCCAGCAGGATCTGGCGAAGCGCCTGGTAGACTTCACTCCCCTGACGAACGGCTTCGGTCAGACTGCCCGCCCCATGCGGCGCAATCATAAACTCCTGAAAATCCGCCCCCTGCCCACGGGCATGCACCCCGCCGTTAACAATATTCATGCAGGGAACCGGCAAGAGATTTGCCCTCAGCCCGCCGAGATAACGAAACAGCGGCTGGCCGGTCACCTGAGCGGCAAGTCGCGCCACGGCCAGAGACACGCCGAGAATGGCGTAGGCCCCCAACCGCGCCTTATTTTCCGTGCCGTCCAGCGCCAGCAGAATGTCATCTACCTCCCGCTGTTCACGGGCATCAACGCCCACAAGTGCCTGATGAATCTCAGTGTTGATTGAATGCACGGCATTCTGCACACCTTTACCGTTATAGCGTTGTTTATCGCCATCTCGTCGCTCAATGGCTTCCCTTGAACCAGTGCTGGCACCGGACGGAACCGATGCCCGGGCCATCACGCCGCCAGCGGTATAAGCATCAACTTCAACCGTGGGGTTACCACGGGAATCCAAAATTTCACGAGCAACAATTTTATCCAGCGTAAAATTCATGGTGATTACCTCATTTTTTGCCATCGATATGTTTAATCAACACGTCAACATTCAGATGATTGACGTATTCCATCGAATCAGAAGAGATCTGCCCCAGCCAGCGATTGCGATGCCCGGCCATCACCAGGTCCACTCCCAGTGACGAGATGCACTTTTCAACGTCTTCAAAGCGGTTCAACGTCACCAGCTCTCGCGTTTTTACCGGCACGTTTACGGAACGCACCAGCTCGCTAAACAACGCTTTCGCCTGAATCAGGTCGGCAGATACGTTGTCATCCATTCGCGCATCGGAGACATAATTCATCTCCCGGTAGTCTTCGCTAATGTGTACCAGCGTGATTTGGACAGGCAGCACCCCGGCAAGGCGAGCGGCATGCTGGATCAGCACCAGTCCGTCAGTCTTGCCCTGAATAAGTACGAGAACGTGGGAATAGAGACTCATAGCGGACTCCAGGCAGGATTGAGTTGGCTTTGCAGCCAGGGGAGAAGCTGTTTTTTGCGGCTCATCATGCCGGGCATCACGCGGGGCTGCGCCCCGGAAATCAATGAAGATGTGGAGAAATAGAGTTCGGAAAACCCGGCATTAATGTCGGTCACCATCAACACGACAAGATCGACATCGGCGTCGGCTGCATGCCGGGTCATTTCTTCCAGTAGAGCATCCTGCAGAGGGGCAAGTTGCGTGAGAGAGTGTAGCTCCAGCTGCGCAATTTTTAGCCGAACACCGTTGATGTCAAAACTCTTGAGATCTTTGTGCAACAGCTCCCTCGCGCTCAACCCGGCAATAGATGTCTTGGCCGTCAGCAAGTCGGCGATAAACTCTTCATAATCGATGCCGATGCGCCCGGCCAGTTCATCCGCTGCCAGCCGATCCTCAGGCGTGGTTGTGGGCGAACGTAGTGTGACAGTGTCACTGAGCAGCGCACCGAGGAGCAAAATAGCCTCGCTGGCAGAGATCCCAGCCCGAAGTCGGGAGTCCATAAGCTGCCAGAGTACCGTGGCCGTGCTGCCCACGGGTTTAATGCACACCTCTGGCGGCAGCCGGGTTATCAGCCCGCCCAAACGGTGATGATCGATAATTCCGACAATATTGCCGGTGGTAAGCGAGTCTGGCCCTTGCCCTGGCTCGTTAAAATCCACCAGCCAGATGTCTTTATTGCTCAGAGGAGACGAGAGAAGCTCGGGCAGAGGAAGCCCGGCGCGGGAGAAAATCAGTTCAGTTTCACGGTTAACCTCACCGCAGCGCCACGCCTGTGCCGTCCGGCCCCGCAGCGTTAACCAGCGAGCAACCATCACGGCGCTGCAAACGGCATCGCTGTCGGGATGAAGGTGACCAATAACATGTATCATGGCTCGAGCCCTGTTAAGGGAAGCATGCAGAGCCGGGGGGTAAACGCTGACCAGCCTGACATGCCTCTTGGATTAAAAGAGTCATACCAGGCGTCATCAGCCTCTGAACGAGGCGGTTGGGGAAGGTGGAACGCCATCACCTTGCGAAGCATTGTGAACCCTTCCCCCCAGGGTTTCAAGCGGGTTTTACGGTTTCAGGCGCTGGCCCCGCTCATCCACAACCTGCTCGCCGTCTTCTTTGCTGAACGCGCCCTGCTGTGCTTCCAGCAGAATATCCAGCACACGCTCCGAAGGACGGCAAAGTCTCGTCCCCCGCTCAGTCACTACAATCGGTCGGTTAATTAACAGCGGGTACTGCACCATCAACTCAATGAGTTGATCCTCGCTGAACTCCCCTTTCTCCAGTCCTAATACTTCATAAGGCTCAACGTTTTTACGCAGCAGTTCACGGGCGCCGATCGCCATGTCGGTCAACAGCCCGGCAAGTTCCTCACGGGACGGCGGCGTCTCGAGGTAATAGATAATCGTGGGCTCCGTGCCGCTGTTGCGAATCATTGCCAGCGTATTGCGGGACGTGCCGCACTCAGGGTTGTGGTAAATCGTAATGTTGCTCATAGAAGGTCGCTCAGTGAGAGAAAGAAAGTCGCAGGGCAAGCGCCGCCAGCGTGACGAGCAGCACCGGCAGCGTCATCACAATGCCGGTCCGGAAGTAATAACCCCAGCTGATAGTCAGCTTCTTCTGGGCAAGCACATGCAGCCACAGCAGGGTGGCAAGGCTGCCAATTGGCGTGATCTTAGGCCCGAGATCGCAGCCGATCACATTGGCGTAAATCATCGCTTCTTTAATAACGCCGCCCGCGCTGCTGCCTTCAATCGACAAGGCACCGACCAGCACCGTGGGCATGTTGTTCATCACGGATGACAGGAAGGCGGTAATAAATCCTGTACCAAGCGTCGCCGTCCAAAGTCCATGCTGTGCCAGCATGTTAAGCAAACTGGAAAGCTGCTCAGTCAAGCCAGCGTTGCGCAGGCCATAAACCACCAGATACATCCCGAGAGAGAAAATCACAATCTGCCAGGGCGCGCCGCGCAATACTTTGCCGGTATTGATCGCCTGCCCTTTTTTTGCCACCGCCAGCAGAATCAATGCCCCCACGGCGGCTATTGCGCTGACGGGGATCCCCAGCGGTTCCAGAGCAAAAAATCCCACCAGCAGCAGGACAAGGACAACCCAGCCCGCCTTAAACGTAGCCGGATCCCTGATAGCGCTGGCCGGGGTTTTCAACAATTCGAGGTCGTAAACCGGGGGGATCTCTTTGCGGAAAAACAGATGCAGCATGACAAGCGTGGCAGCAATTGCAGCGAGGTTCACCGGCACCATCACCGAGGCGTATTCACTGAACCCAAGCTGGAAGAAATCAGCGGAAACGATGTTCACCAGGTTAGAGACAATCAGCGGCAGGCTTGCCGTGTCGGCGATAAAGCCTGCGGCCATCACAAAGGCCAGCGTCGCGCCGGGGCTAAAGCCCAGGGCTAACAGCATGGCGATAACAATCGGCGTCAGAATCAGCGCCGCGCCATCATTGGCAAACAGCGCCGCCACGGCCGCCCCAAGCAGCACAATCCAGGTGAAAAGCAGCCGCCCACTCCCCTTTCCCCAGCGGGCAACGTGCAGCGCCGCCCATTCAAAAAATCCCGACTCATCCAACAGCAAACTGATGATAATCACTGCAATAAAGGTCGCCGTAGCGTTCCAGACAATCGCCCACACTACGGGAATATCGGTGACCTGAACTACGCCCGTCACCAATGCCAGCCCCGCGCCCAGCATCGCACTCCAGCCAATTCCCAACCCCCGCGGCTGCCAGATAACCAGTACCAGGGTGAGAAGAAATAGTGCTCCAGCTAAAAACATGTTCACTCCTGCTTAAGTACAATTACATTCATATATGAAAAAACGAATATGTTTAGTTAAATTTTTTTACTGGCAAAGCGCCATAGCCCCGCTCGCCTCGATGCGTTTCAAACGCTCCAGCACTTCATGCCCCTGGCTTTGCCAGGCCTGCTCAATGACCGCCGCCGCCCACGCGGGCATATGCGGCGACAGACGATAGTAAACCCATTTCCCCTCTCTTCTGTCCTGCAGCAAACCACCCTCACGCAGCATCGCCAAATGCCGGGAAACCTTAGGCTGAGGCTGATCCAGCACGGCGGTCAACTCACAAACGCAAAGCTCGCTTTTCGCCCTCAGCAGCAGGGTAATAGAAAGCCGGGTTTCTTCCGACAGATGTTTAAAAAGCTGTAAAGGCGTCAGGGTAGTCATATTGAAATCTCTTGGATTGACGCGGCCATAGTAAAGCTCACGACGTTAAAGTCAATCATCATATTCGAAAAAACGAATTTGTTAATAATGTAAAAAGCCCGGCATATACCGGGCTTGTGATAATTCATACCGACTAGCGGCGAGCGCGAACAATCTGGTATTTGCGCGTCAAATACTCTACCGGCGCGCTCCAGATATGCACGAGGCGCGAGAACGGGAACAGCAGGAACAGCGTCATGCCGAGCACCAGATGGACGCGGAAGATAAACGCCACGCCGTCCAGGTATTCCGAGGCACCACCGCGGAAAGTCACCACGTGCTGCGCCCAGTTCACCAGTTTCATCATTTCGCTGCCATCCATATGCTGGGCGGAGAACGGAATGGTGCCCAGCCCCAGCGCACACTGGATCATCAGCAGACTAAGAATCAGGATATCGGCCCCAGTGGTAGTGGCGCGAACGCGCGGACTAAACAGGCGACGCTTCAGCAACAGCAGGCCGCCCACCAGCGTCATCACGCCGCTGGCTCCCCCGGCAAACATGGCCATTTTCTGTTTAATTTCCAGCGGCAAAAACGCCTCGTACATCCAGTGCGGCGTCAACATGCCGAGGAAGTGCCCGGCAAAAATCCCAAGAATGCCGAAATGAAACAGGTTTGACGCCAGGTTCATGCCCTTGCGATCCAGCATCTGGCTGGATGCGGCGCGCCAGGTGTACTGCCCGTAGTCATAGCGCAGCCAGCTGCCAATCAGGAACACGGCCCCGCAAAGGTACGGGTAGATGTCAAAGAAGAAGACGTTGAGAAAATGCATTATTTCCCTCCTGCTATATTCAGGTACTGCGGAGCCACCGCCCCGGCAAAACGGCGCTGGTGCGCGGTAATTTCAGTCTCTCCGCAGCTGTCATCAGCCATGAACTTCACCTGCTCTTCTTCCCACACCGCATCCAGCGCCTGAGGCGTGTCGTCGCGCGCTTCGTTAGCAATTTGCTGGCGAACGGTTTCCACGCTGACGCCGCTTTCAGAAAGAGCGATCAGCAGGTCGAACAACAGCGCATAGTCGCTCTCACGCTGCTTGAGCCGGGCGCTGAGCAAAGCGAGGATTGGCGCAATGTCCTGCAGCCCACCCTGCGCTTCTGTCAGCGTGCGCTGGGACAGGTATTCCAGATACAACGGCAGATGATCCGGCAGCTCGTGGCTGTCTATTTCCAGCCCGGCCTGCTGATACTGGTTCATCAGATTAACCATCGCCTGGCCGCGATCGCGCGATTCACCATGAACGTGCTCAAACAACAGCAACGAGGTGGCTCTGCCCCGGTCGAACAATTCACTGTAGCTGGATTGCGCGTCCAGCAGCTCCCGCTGGCAGAGTGAGTCGATAAATCCATCCAGGCTAGCGCGCTGCATTTCCGTCAATGCCTCACTCTGTGCCAGCACCTCATGCAGCTCCTGATGATGCTGCCAGAGGGCAGCATCAGGGTACTCCAGCAGGCGGGAGATAATCAGTAAGTCAATCATGGATGCGGCTCCGTTTTGCTTGAGACGTCAATGGCATCAATCCGGCGACTGTTGAACAGATTGAATTTGGTGTCGCTGCCGTGGCAACCATCGCCGAAGCTAAAGCCGCAGCCGCTGTGCTCTGGGAAAGAGTTCTCCGCCAGTTCGCGGTGGCTGGTCGGTACCACAAAACGATCTTCGTAGTTAGCGATAGCCAGGTAGCGGTACATCTCTTGCGCCTGAGCTTCGGTTAGCCCCACCTCTTCCAGCGCGCGGGTATCGATCACGCCTTCAACGGTTTCAGCACGTTTGTAGTGACGCATCGCCATCATGCGTTTCAGCGCCCGCAGCACCGGCGCTGTGTCCCCGGCAGTCAGCAGGTTGGCCAGATACTCCACCGGAATACGCAGACTTTCGACGTCAGGCAGAATGCCGGTGTGCGGCAACTGGCCCGCATCGCTCGCGGACTGAATCGGCGACAGCGGCGGCACGTACCAGACCATCGGCAGCGTGCGGTATTCCGGGTGCAGCGGCAGCGCCAGCTTCCAGTCCATCGCCATTTTGTACACCGGCGACTGCTGAGCCGCCGTAATGACCCCCTGCGGGATCCCGTCTTTCAGCGCCTGCGCAATAACCGCCGGATCGTTCGGATCGAGGAACACGTCCAGCTGGCGCTGATACAGATCTTTCTCGTCTTCCGTGCTGGCTGCCTGCTCAATCGCATCGGCGTCATACAGCAACACGCCGAGGTAACGAATACGCCCAACGCAGGTTTCTGAGCAGACTGTTGGCATCCCCGCTTCAATGCGCGGATAACAGAAGATGCACTTCTCGGACTTGCCGCTTTTCCAGTTGAAGTAGATTTTTTTGTACGGGCAGCCGGTGATACACATCCGCCAGCCGCGGCATTTATCCTGATCAATCAGCACAATGCCGTCTTCTTCACGCTTGTAGATAGCGCCGCTCGGGCAGGTCGCCACACACGCCGGGTTCAGGCAGTGCTCGCACAGGCGCGGCAGGTACATCATGAAGGTGTTTTCGAACTGGCCGTACATCGCCTTTTGCATATTGACGAAGTTCTGGTCCTGCGCGCGTTTTTCAAATTCGCCGCCGAGCAGCTCTTCCCAGTTCGGGCCGGATTCGATTTTGTTCATCCGCTGGCCGGTAATCAGCGAGCGAGGCCGGGCCACGGGCTGCGCTTTGCTGCCCTCCGACGCGGAGTGCAGGTTCTGGTAGTCGTAGTCAAACGGCTCGTAATAATCATCGATCCCCGGTAAATGCGGGTTAGCGAAGATTTTACCCAGCAGCATCGCGCGGTTGCCCATGCGGGGCTGCAGCTTGCCGTTGATTTTGCGGATCCAGCCACCCTTCCATTTTTCCTGGTTCTCCCAGTCATTCGGATAGCCCAGGCCAGGCTTGGTTTCCACGTTGTTAAACCACGCGTATTCCGTTCCTTCGCGGCTGGTCCAGACGTTTTTGCAGGTCACCGAGCAGGTATGGCAGCCGATGCATTTGTCCAGATTCAGCACCATGCCAATTTGTGAACGAATTTTCATTTTACGCTCTCCTGTACCTGGTCATTGCCTTCGCCGTCTAACCAGTTAATTTCTTTCATCTTGCGAACCACCACGAATTCATCGCGGTTAGAGCCGACCGTGCCGTAATAGTTAAAGCTGTAGGCCAGCTGGGCATAGCCACCAATCATGTGGGTTGGCTTCAGCGTGATGCGGGTGACCGAGTTATGAATGCCGCCGCGCTGGCCGGTGATTTCAGACCCAGGCAGGTTCATGATGCGTTCCTGCGCGTGGTACATCATCGTCATCCCGGCGGGAACGCGCTGGCTCACTACCGCTCGCGCCGTCAGCGCCCCGTTTTTGTTAAACACTTCAACCCAGTCGTTATCGGCGATGCCGATTTCTTTTGCGTCTGCTTCACACAGCCAGATAATCGGGCCCCCGCGACCCAGCGTCAGCATCAACAGGTTGTCGCTGTAGGTGGAGTGGATGCCCCATTTCTGGTGAGGCGTCAGGAAGTTAAGCGCTTTTTCCGGGTTGCCGTTGGACTTGTGGCCCATCATGCCCTCGACGGAGCGGGTATCAATCGGCGGACGGTACACCACCAGGCTCTCGCCAAAGTCGCGCATCCACTGATGATCCTGATAAAGCTGCTGGCGGCCGGACAGGGTGCGCCACGGGATCAGCTCGTGCACGTTGGTATAACCCGCGTTATAGGACACATGTTCGTCTTCCAGGCCAGACCAGGTCGGGCTGGAGATGATTTTGCGCGGCTGAACCTGAATGTCGCGGAAGCGAATCTTCTCTTCTTCTTTCGGCAGTGCGAGGTGCGTGTGGTCGCGGCCGGTAAATTCACCGAGCGCGGCCCAGGCTTTCACTGCCACCTGGCCGTTGGTTTCCGGCGCCAGGCTGAGTACAACCTCGGCGGCATCAATCGCCGTGTTGATCATCGGCTGGCCTTTAGCTGGACCGTCGGTCTTCACGTAATTGAGCTTGCGCAGGAACTCGACTTCTTTCTCGGTATTCCAGCTAATCCCTTTCCCGCCGTTGCCCATTTTCTCCAACAGCGGCCCGACGGAGGTAAAGCGCTCGTACGTCGCCGGATAGTCGCGCTCAACGGCAATAATGTGTGGCGCTGTTTTGCCAGGGATCAGGTCGCATTCGCCCTTTTTCCAGTCCATGACGCCATACGGCTGAGCCAGTTCGGCGGCCGAGTCGTGCTGAATCGGCAGCGTCACAACATCGGTCTCTTTGCCGAGGTGGCCGACGCAAACTTCCGAGAATTTTTTCGCGATGCCTTTGTAGATTTCCCAGTCGCTTTTCGACTCCCAGCAAGGATCGACGGCGGCGGAGAACGGGTGAATAAACGGATGCATATCCGAAGTATTCAGATCTTCTTTCTCATACCAGGTGGCTGTAGGCAGCACTATGTCGGAATAGAGGCAGGTGCTCGACAGGCGGAAGTCCAGGGTGACCACCAGGTCCAGCTTGCCGTCGAGGCCGTTGTCGACCCACTCCACCTCTTCCGGCATCAGCCCGCCTTCCTGGCCCAGATCTTTCCCCTGAATACCGTGCTCGGTGCCCAGCAGGTATTTAAGCATGAATTCATGCCCCTTCCCGGAAGAGCCCAGCAGGTTAGAGCGCCAGATAAACATGTTGCGCGGGTGGTTATAGCCGGAGTCCGGCTGTTCCGCCGCAAAGCGGATCCCGCCGGATTTGAGCTGATCCACGGTGTAATCCACCGGTGACATTCCGGCCTCTTTCGCCCGGCCAGCAATGCGCAGCGGGTTAGTGCCAAGCTGCGGCGCAGACGGCAGCCAGCCCATGCGTTCGGCGCGCACGTTGAAGTCGATCAGGTGGCCGGTGTAGCGGGACTTATCCGCCAGCGGCGACAGGAACTCATCCGCCGTCACCGTCTCGTAGCGCCACTGGCTGGAGTGGTTATAGAAGTAGGAGGTGCTGTTCATGTGGCGAGGCGGGCGCTGCCAGTCGAGGGCAAACGCCAGCGGCATCCAGCCGGTCTGCGGGCGCAGTTTTTCCTGGCCGACATAGTGGCCCCAGCCGCCGCCGCTCTGCCCGATGCTGCCGCAGAAGATCAGCATATTAATCAGCCCACGGTAGGCCATATCCATGTGGAACCAGTGGTTCACGCCCGCGCCCACGATAATCATCGAGCGGCCATGGGTTTTGTCTGCGTTATCCGCGAACTCACGGGCAATACGCACGATATCCTGGCGAGGCACGCCGGTGATCTGCTCGGCCCAGGCTGGCGTATAAGCCTTCATTTCATCGTAGCTGCTGGCGCAGTTATCATCGTTCAGGCCGCGATCCAGGCCGTAGTTAGCCAGAGTGAGATCGTAAACCGTTGCCACCAGCACGCTTGAACCGTCCGCCAGCTGCAGGCGTTTAACCGGCAGCTTATGCAGCAGCACATCTTTAAGTTTGACGTTGTCGAAATGCTCGGTGCTTTCACCGCCAAAGTACGGGAAGCCCACCTCGGCAACTTCATCGTGGCTGCCCAGCAGGCTCAGGCGCAGCGCGGTTTCTTCGCCGGTGCTGCCGTCACGTTGCTCGAGGTTCCACTTACCTTTCTCTCCCCAGCGGAAGCCGATTGATCCGTTCGGTGCGATCAGTTCGCCGGACTGGTCAGCCAGCGCCACGGTTTTCCACTGCGGATTATTTTCCTGGCCTAGGCTGTCGACCAGGTCTGCCGCACGCAGCAAATTCGCCGGGGCATAGAAACCGTCACGCGCTTCCAGCGTCACCAGCATCGGCATATCGGTGTAGCGACGAACGTAGTCGGTGAAGTACTGACTTGGTTTGTCGAGGTGGAACTCCCGCAGCATAACGTGGCCCATCGCCATCGCCATCGCCGCATCCGTTCCCTGCTTCGGTGCCAGCCACTGGTCGCACAGCTTGGAGATTTCCGCATAGTCCGGCGTGACGGCTACCGTTTTGGTGCCTTTATAGCGAACTTCGGTGAAGAAGTGGGCGTCCGGGGTACGCGTCTGCGGGACGTTAGAGCCCCAGGCGATGATGTAGCCAGCGTTGTACCAGTCTGCGGACTCAGGTACGTCAGTCTGCTCGCCCCAGGTTTGCGGAGACGCTGGCGGCAGGTCGCAGTACCAGTCATAGAAGCTCATGCAGGTGCCGCCGATAAGCGACAGATAGCGGGTGCCTGCGGCGTAAGAAACCATCGACATGGCCGGGATCGGCGAGAAGCCGGTGATGCGGTCCGGGCCGTAGGTTTTTGCGGTGTAGACGTTCGCCGCAGCGATCAGCTCGTTAACCTCTTCCCAGGACGAACGAACAAATCCCCCGCGGCCACGGGCCTGTTTATAGCTTTTTGCTTTGTCAGGATCGTTGATGATCGATGCCCAGGCTTCAACCGGATCGTTATGCTGCGTCTTCGCTTCACGCCACAGCTTGATCAGGCGTTTACGCATCTGCGGGTACTTCAGACGGTTGGCGCTGTAGAGATACCATGAGTAGCTTGCGCCACGCGGGCAGCCGCGAGGCTCATGGTTCGGCATATCCGGGCGGGTACGCGGGTAGTCAGTTTGCTGGGTTTCCCAGGTCACCAGGCCGCTTTTGACATAAATTTTCCAGCTGCAGGAGCCGGTACAGTTCACGCCGTGCGTGGAGCGCACCACTTTGTCATGCTGCCAACGCTGGCGATACCCTTCTTCCCAGTCGCGATTGGTATCGAGTAGCTGGCCGTGTCCATTGGCAAAGGTTTCGCCCTTCTGCCTGAAATAACGAAACCGGTCGAGGAACTTGCTCATCGGGATACTCCTGATGTGGAGCCTGGTGGCTCTTCTGGTTAAATCGACATTGCTTGATGCCCGAGACGGTAACGCCTCGAAAGAAGGGGATTTTTGATAACGATCAACTGCTCCTGGTGTGGTTTTTAGCCTCCCGGCGGTCACTACCACCAAAGTGTAACCTCCGAAAAATCACTAACTAACTGAATATAAATATAAAAAATCAAAAACTTATCGATGAGGGGTTAGAGATAAGCCAGGTTCAGGTATTAAGGGGTAGACGGCGAATTAACCACCGTTGAAAACGTGACGGGCAAAAAAAAGCGCGACCGAAGCCGCGCAAAGGGATAACCAAAAAGGTCAAAACATTAACGTGAGGATTTACGGCCATAAACGGCCCAGGTGATGACCACACACACGATATAAAAGACAAGGAACAGCTTCATCGCCCCGGCAGGCGAGCCGGTTAACGCCAGCGAGGTGCCGAAAGCTTTAGGGATAAAGAACCCACCGATGGCCCCAATAGCCGAAATAAAGCCCAGTGCTGCAGCGGTATCCGTAGCGGCCTCTCGCAGGGCGACTTCGTCGCTGCCACCGGCGGCTTTTACTCTGTCCATTGTCAGCTTGCGGAAAATCACGGAAATCATCTGGAAGGTCGAGCCACTGCCCAGCCCGGCCGTCAGGAACAGCATCAGGAACACGCCGAAGAAAGCGATGAAGTTCCCGCCCTGACCATTAGCTGGCAGCGTGGTGAACAGCAGCGCGCTGAAAATGGCCATCAGGATAAAGTTATACAGCGAGACGCGCGTCCCACCCCAGCGGTCGGAAATCGCCCCACCGGCAGAACGTGCCAGCGCGCCAAACAGCGGGCCAAAGAAGGCAAAATGCAGAATGTTGACGTCCGGGAACTGAGTTTTAGACAGCATCGCAAATCCGGCAGAAAAGCCGATGAACGAGCCGAATGTTGCCAGATAAAGCAGCCCCAGAATCCAGAGATGGCCGCGTTTAAGCACCGGCAGCTGTTCACGCAGGGACGCTTTGGACGCCGAAAGATCGTTCATTCCGAACCAGGCCGCTAACGTGAACACCGCCAGAAACGGCACCCAAATCCACGCGGCATTTTCCAGGAAAAGCATCGTGCCATCGCCCTGTGCCACGCCTTTCCCGCCGAAAACGGCAAACATAGACAGAGAGATCGCCAGCGGGGCCACCAGTTGCATCACGCTCACGCCCATATTCCCCAGCCCGCCGTTGATCCCCAGCGCTCCGCCCTGTTTTGCCTTCGGGAAGAAGAAGCTGATGTTTGCCATGCTGGAGGCAAAGTTCGCCCCGGCAAAGCCGCACAGCAGCGAGATACAGATGAAGGTGTTAAACGAGGTGCTGGTGTCCTGCACGGCAAAGCCCAGCCAGACGCAAGGAATAATCAAAATACCCGTGCTGAACGCCGTCCAACGGCGGCCGCCAAAGACCGGCACCATGAACGAGTAAGGTACACGCAATAGCGCGCCCGAAACGGAAGGTAACGCCGTGAGCATAAACAGCTGATCGGTGGTGAACGTAAAGCCGACCTTATTCAAATTTACCGCTACCGCGCTGAACAGCATCCAGACGCAGAAGGCCAGCAGCAGGCTTGGGACGGAAATCCACAGGTTACGGCTGGCGATCCGGTGACCTTTTTGCTGCCAGAACTGCGGGTCTTCCGGCCGCCAGTCGGTAATCAGTGCACCCGACGGCTTCTCGGGAACGGGGGACTGTGACATAAACACCTCATTTCGTGTGAGTAAATGCCGCAACCTTAGGGTTCCTGCGTCGAGATTAGTTGATGTAAATCAAGGGATAATCTATCTCTCCAGCGGGCAAAAATTCCCCCTCATTCTTTGTGAGTAATCTTCTGGCAAAAAAATAACGTGATTTATCACACCCCTGCGGGACTTGCTGCCGATCGCCCCTAATGCCCTGCCACCTTTGGCAATTTAGGGGTAATCCTTTGGGGGTATGGGTATACTCCAGCTGTTGTCCGAAAATAGCGCCACTCATCACCTTCCTCGCTTCAGGAGCCCGTTTGCCAATGCTAAAACGCCTGTTTTCTCCGCTTTCGCTGGTCAATCAGCTCGCGCTGGTTGTCATGCTGCTGGCGATTTTAAGCGTGGTGGGAATGGCGATGGCCGGCTGGCTGGCTCAGGGGATTTCGGGCAATGCCCACGCGATCAACAAAACGGGCTCTATGCGCATGCAGAGCTACCGGCTGCTGGCGGCCATTCCGCTGACGGAGCAGGACAAGGTGCTGCTGCGAGAAATGGAGCAGACCACCTGGAGCGACGATCTCCGCCTTGCCGCCGAGCGCGACGGGCAGCAGGCCAAACTTAAGCAACTACAAGATTACTGGCGCAGCACGCTTGAACCCGCGCTGATTGCCGCTCAAACGCCGCAACAGGTAAAACCCGCCGTCGCCCATTTTGTCGCCAGCATTGATGAACTGGTCAGCTCCTTCGACCGCACCACCGAGATGCGCCTGCATCACGTGATTTTGCTGCAGCAGGGTATGGCGGTATTACTCGGGCTATTGATCGTCTTTACCCTGATTTGGTTACGCAAAAGGTTACTCCGCCCGTGGCGTCAGCTGCTGGCGATGGCCACGGCCATTGGTCAGCGAGACTTCACCCAACGGGTGAATATTCGCGGCCGCGACGAAATGGCCACCCTTGGGAGCGCGCTTAACAGCATGTCCAGCGAGCTGGCGCAGAGCTATGCCGTGCTCGAGCGGCGAGTCCGGGAGAAAACCGCCGGGCTTGAGCAAAAAAACCAGATGCTCACCTTCCTCTACGAGGCTAACCGCCGCCTGCACGCGCAGGCCCCGCTGTGCCAGCGTATTTCCCCCGTGCTGAGTGAGCTGCAGGTTTTAACGCCGCTGCTGGGCATCGTGCTGCGGGTGTACGAGTACGAAGATGAAGAGAATTATCAGGAATACACGTTCCAGCCGGACGCGCACTGCGATGCCCGGGGCTGCCAGCTGTGCCCCGATGCCGGGGCAGTGCTGCCGCAGGACACCACCACGCTGAAATGGCGCCTCACCGATAACCATCTTCATTACGGCCTGGTGCTGGCCCAGCTTCCGTTGGGCAAAACGCTGACCGAAGACCAGCTGCAGCTTATCGCCACGCTGATGGAACAGCTCACCGCCACGCTCGCCATGGAGCGTCAGTATGAGCACCAGCAGCAGTTAGTGGTGATGGAGGAACGCTCCGCCATCGCCAGGGAACTGCACGACTCCATCGCCCAGTCACTTTCCTGTATGAAAATGCAGGTCAGTTGCCTGCAAATGCAGGGCAAAACGCTGCCGGAGGAAAGCCGGACGCTGCTGGAACAAATTCGCGGCGAGTTGAATACCTCCTGGCGGCAGCTGAGAGAATTGCTGACCACCTTCCGCCTTAAGCTCACTGAGCCAGGCTTACGCCCGGCGCTTGAGGCCAGTTGCCAGGAATTCAGCGACAAACTGGGCTTTCCGGTGACGCTGGACTATCAGCTCCCGCCGCGCTTAGTGCCTTCTCACCAGGCGATTCATTTAGTACAGATTGCACGCGAAGCGCTGAACAATAGCCTGAAACACGCGGAAGCCACCGCCTGTGGCATAAGCGTCACCCGCCACGGAAATCAGGTACGCCTTGTGGTTTGGGACAACGGGCGCGGTATTTCCGGCAGCGGCGAGCGCAGCAATCATTACGGCCTTATTATCATGCGCGACCGCGCTCAAACCTTGCAGGGTGACTGCCAGGTTCGCCCCCGTCCCTGCGGCGGCACCGAAGTGGTCGTCAATTTCATCCCCGAAGCACCGCTTTCTTCCGTAACAAGGAGCGAAGAATGAGTCATCAGGAAGCAGCAACCATTTTGCTGATAGACGATCATCCCATGATGCGTACCGGCGTTAAGCAGCTCATCAGCATGGCGCCAGAGCTGGCCGTCGTCGGCGAGGCCGGCAGCGGCGAACAGGGCGTGCAGCTTGCCGAAGCGCTCGATCCAGACCTGATCCTGCTCGACCTGAACATGCCGGGCATGAACGGGCTGGAAACGCTCGACTGCCTGCGCGAAAAAGCGCTGTCAGGGCGCATTGTGGTGTTTACCGTTTCGAACCATGAAGAAGACGTGGTCACCGCCCTTAAGCGCGGTGCGGATGGCTATTTGCTGAAAGACATGGAGCCGGAAGACTTGCTCAAAGCCCTGCAGCAGGCTGCTGCGGGGGAAATGGTTCTCAGTGAAGCGCTGACACCAGTGCTGGCTGCCAGCCTGCGGGCCAACCGTGCCACCTCAGACCGTGACGTCAATCAGCTTACTCCACGGGAACGCGATATCCTGAAGCTGATAGCCCAGGGGCTTCCGAACAAGATGATCGCCCGTCGCCTGGACATCACCGAAAGCACGGTGAAGGTGCACGTCAAACACCTGCTGAAAAAAATGAAGCTTAAATCCCGGGTAGAAGCCGCCGTTTGGGTTCACCAGGATCGCATTTTTTAGCGCCGGCTACTCCCCCGGCAGCAAGGAATAACGTGGGTCACTTTCGGGGGCAATCAGCAGCGGAGCAGCAGGTTTGAGCACAATCTCATTCGACGTGACGCGCTGGCCCTTTTCATCTTCCACGGTGACCGAAAGATGATATTCATTGTCGGCACCTGCCTGCCACGCGGGCAAAATAATGCTCCAGCCGTCGGCGCTGTGCGGCTGGGCCGGTGGCGTCAGGCTGAGTGCCTGGGTATCACCCTGCCATACCAGGTGCCGGATGCCGTGAGTCGCTTTCACCTGCAGCTTAAGCAGAACCGTTTCTCCCGGCTGCAGCTGCCACGGCGGCGTCGCCAGGAATACCGACAGAGTTTTACGCTGGCGGAACTGCATCACCGGGACGGACTCGCGCTCAACGCTATCGTAGCGGCTGCCGCGCAGGGAGCTGGTCGCGGCCACTTCGTCCGCCGAGAGCTGCTTCTGCAACGGCACGCCGAAACGATAATTCAGCTTAAGCCCCAGATTTTCCTGCGCGATCCCGCTTTCCCCCTGCTTATGCTGGGCCGTCAACGTAATCAGCGGCACGGGCGTGTAATTGATACCCATCGTCACCGCGACAGGATTTCGGTATCCACTATCGCTGTCGAAAAGCGTGACGTTGTCACCAAAATATTGCTCGAAGCTGAGGCTGGTAAAGATATGTCGATAAAACGGCAGCCAGGCCTGCGCGGTGACGTCATAGCCCCGGGCCAGGCGCTGCTCAAGCGTGTCGGTTTGCCCACGCCAGCCGTTTAGCGGTTGGTAATAGTTGGCCGAAAGCCGCAGGTATTCGCCCCAGGCTTCGGCGCCAAATCCCGCGCGCTGGAGCTGCGTTGTCAGCTGGTTATCGTAGAACGAGTTGTAGCCCAGCAGCCAGTTGCCGGCGACCCAGCGCTGCCCCAGCCCAAGGTTACCGGTGGTACCGTTTTTTTGCTGGCTAAAGCCGAGCTGGCTCCAGGTCAGATAGCGGCTGTTGTCCTGCCAGGGCGTGAAAAGCGCACCATTGCTGCCCTTCCAGCTCCCGTGCTCATCCACCCGCAAATTAACGCTGGCTTTACCCCACGGCGAAAGCAATGTCTGGGTTTCATCGGTCACTTTGTCGGCCAGTAAATCTCTCAGGCTGGTAAAGGCGAACAGTCGCGCCTGCTCGCCGGTATCCAGCCCGTTGTCCACCATGCTGTCTTCGCCAAACTTCTTCGCCATCGCGGCAATTCTGCGCGCGGCGGCATCGGTTTCAGGCGCAAGCCCCATGTTCGGCAGGTCATCAGCGGGAGAAGAGAAAGGATTTTGGGCCGTGGGTACAGCGTTGTTTGAAGTACTCATTGCCCCTCCAGGACAAGGGAGCAAACAACACAAGGTTAAAAGCGGAACGGCAAATCTACGCATTGATTAATGATAACACACTGGTTTTGCTCTTAACGGCAAGAACCACGCGCATGTACGACTCCAGGATTAATCCTGCTTTTCCGGGCACAAATCATACCCAACGATAATTCAGGGCGATACACTACTTCTTATGCTCAGCGTTATCATCAAGGAGAAACTCATGCAGAAGGTAGTCATTATTGCCAACGGGGCGGCTTACGGCAGCGAATCCCTTTTTAACAGCCTGCGGCTGGCCATCGCCCTGCGCGACCAGGAGCCTCAGCCAGAAGTAAAACTGTTCCTGATGTCCGATGCGGTTACCGCTGGCCTGCGCGGTCAGAAGCCAGCAGAGGGATACAACATTCAGCAGATGCTCGAGATTCTTACCGCACAGGGTGTGCCGGTGAAGCTCTGTAAAACCTGTACCGACGGGCGCGGGATCACCAGCCTGCCGCTCATTGAAGGCGTTGCCATCGGCACGCTCGTTGAACTTGCCGAATGGACGTTAGCGTCGGACAAAACCCTCACCTTCTAATTATTTCAGCGCGGGAATATTATTTGCTTATACCCTCTCCCGCGCCATCAAGTTACCTGCAATTGTTGCCGATATTTTGCTTAGGACAACACAGCAGCAGGATAATAATTATGGTTAGATCTCTTCGTACACGTCTTCTTTTAGTCACGGCAATTTGCCTGGTCTCAGCTTTAAGTCTTAACACCTTTATCAATTACATCGTCACCAGCCGCGATAACCAGCGCGCCATCACCGACACATTAACCAGCACCAGCCTGAGCCATTCCGTTGCTATTGGCGACTGGGTCAGCGGTAAAATGGCCATCGTGAGTTCTCTGGAAAACGCCGCACTGAGCGAAGACCCCATCCCGGTGTTCACTCAGTTGGCCAAAGCCGGTGGCTTCACCAACATCTACGTGGGCTATGCGAATAAAACCGCAAAATTCTCTGATCCGACGGGGGTCCCGGCCGACTTCGACCCCACCGGGCGCCCGTGGTATCAGCAGGTGGTGAAGGACGATGGCCCCGTCGTCACCGCCCCTTACGTGGATGCCGGGACCGGTAAACTGGTCGTGACTTTTGCTGTGCCCATTAAGCAAAATGGCAGCCTTAAAGCCGTCGTGGCGGGGGATGTGGCGATGGACAGCGTGGTGGCGAACGTGCGCAGCATTCACCCTACGCCCGCCAGCAGCGGGCTGCTGATCAATAGCGATGGAACGTTGATTGCCGGTCAGGATCCTGCGCTGACGCTGAAAGCCTTTTCTGATGCCGTTCAACAGGCTGATTTACCTCAGTTGCTCGGCGATACACATCGCGCCGTCGGCACAATCAGCGGGCAAAGCAAGCAGCTGATGGCCACGCCGATTAGCGGCACACATTGGTATCTGGTCGTGACCCTCGACGAACATGATGCCACTTCGGGGATGCGCGCTTTATTGAAGGCTTCCGCCATTGCACTGCTGGTGCTGGTGCTGATTTCCGGCGCGGTTGTGCATCTGCTGATTAGCAAGGTGATGAGCCGCCTCGGGACGATTCGCGACGGGATGCGCGCCATCAGCAGCGGTACAAATGATTTATCTCAGCGGTTGCCGGAAACCGGTCACGACGAAGTGACGGAAATTGCCCACGCCTTTAACGCCTTCAGCGACAAGCTGGGCGTAGTCATGACCCAGCTCAGGGACTCCAGCGCCTCGGTAAAAGTCGCCGCCAACGAAATTGCCGCAGGCAATCAGTTGCTTTCTGCCCGTACCGAACAGGCTGCCTCCAGCCTGCGGGAAACAGCCAGCGCCGTGGAGCAGATTACCGCCTCTGTCGCAAACTCTACGGCTTCTGCCGCACAGGCGAATACTCAGGCCCATAGCGCCGGTGAAGCCGCCGAGCGCGGGGGCGAAGTGGTCTCGAAGGTCATTACCACCATGCAGGCCATTGAGCAGGCCTCAGGCAAGATTGGCGATATCACCGGCGTCATTGACAGCATCGCTTTCCAGACCAATATCCTGGCATTAAACGCTGCCGTGGAGGCAGCTCGCGCCGGAGAACAAGGCCGGGGATTTGCCGTAGTGGCAGGTGAAGTGCGTAACCTCGCCAGCCGCAGCGCGCAGGCGGCGAAGGAGATCAAAAGCCTGATCGACTCCACCACCGCAAGCATTGCCGATGGCTCGCTTTATGTGCGCCAGGCCGGTGAAGCGATGGACAAAATAGAACAAAGCGTTGGCAGCGTGCGGGTCATCATGCGCGAGATAACCCTGTCGACCGACGAACAGATGAAAGGCATTCAGGAGATTAACCACGCGGTGACCCATCTGGACAATATGGTACAGCAGAATGCTGAACTGGTAGTGGAATCTGCAGCGGCGGCGGGTGCATTGCAAAGTCAGGCTGGAGAGTTAGCGGAAACCGCGGGGCATTTCCGTATTTAATGATGCGCTGGCGGACGTTTGCCAACGAAACGCCCGCCAGCTGAAAGGTTTCAGGCACAATATGATTATTGTTTAATCGTTGCGGCATTTTTTGATCAGTATCAGCATTTACCCCTCTCGGCTCTGGTGTGATGCCACGAGTGATTTGTGAACAACATCACGAACCAGGACAGCACCTTTGGGGGCCAGCAGGCCATGTTTGATGCGGAAGTGGAGTGAAAAATGCCAGTAGTAAAAGCCAGTCTAAAACTTTTTGGTGGCGATACCGTGGTGGTTCGCTGTTCGAATAACTGTCATATCCATTTGATGTGCGACTCAGACAAACGCGGCAGCGCGGAGGCCGACGTGCTAAGCGTGCAAAATCGCCAGTCGGCCTATATCGCCGTGCCCTACAGCGGGACCTGGAAAGTACTGATCGACAGCCATACGCAGTCGCTGGAGCACTCCATCAGTTATGTTCCGGCATAAAAACTAAGGCCACCTTTCGGTGGCCTTCTTCTTCCTATGCAAAACCGGGCTGCAGTCCGCTGTCATCCTCATGCCCGTTCAGCCAGGCTCGCACCTGGTTTGCCAACTCTGACATACGATCGTCCTGCATACCGTGCTTTTTCATCTCCTGCTCGAGAGCGAAAAGATACTGCGCATTGGTGCCCAGCGGCCCGCTGGCAGAAGCGATCAGCGGCGCGATGGTTTCTGCCCGGGTATCTGCCTCATAAAGCGGGTGACGCGGGTCCATAATGAACACCAGCGCGTTGACCGTCCGCCCATCATCCAACTCGAGTTTGCACCAGGTTGGCAAATAACAGCCGGTGATCATCTCCCGCTTCCAGACCAGCGTCAGCTCGTCTTCCAGCCCTGCCTCCGGCAGCCGATAAGCCAGCCCGGTTGTTCTGCCGCCCTCTTTAAGCGCGAGCATACGCCCTGGGCGACAGGCGGTTCCACGCCCTGCCGTCAACCGCAGGCAAAATGCACGATGCCAGCCCACCAGCATGCCGGGGGCTGACTCTTCAAATTCAAAAGCCGGGTTCCACATCAGTGAACCGTAACCAAAGAGCCATACCGGACTTTGGTCTGGGCGACAAGCGAGCGTGGCGGCAAGAGACGCCGAACGCTGCTCAGGGGACCACAGTAACGATTCCTCAATGGCACCAAAAGCCGTCTTACAATCCGCTTTCATTAAGAAATCACGCGTTAACACGATATACCTCCGCCACTGCTTGCTTCCGTGCGACTGCACACGCTGCGCCTTCCCGGCATTTATTGACAACTTTTGCCTACTAATAGAGCAATATATCAAGACCATAAGCAATTCACCGCGCGCTGGCAAGCATGATAACGATCACAAAACAGATAAATTGTCATTTTTTCTTGCCAGACTGGCGTGTGTTACTCTGTCGCCAATAAATTAGGCATACATAATGGAGGGTTAATTTTCATAACACCTTTGTTTGTAAACAATGCACTCACCCGTTACTGTATCTCTAACATACTGATTTCGCGCTCAGGTTATGATTTTCATGCCAATACCCGGGACAAACACCGTCTAAAATAACGGTTATTTGATTTAATGAAATTCATATCGATATGTTTTATTTAAATTAAATAAAGAATACATGTCATTTTGGCAAACCAGACTTAAATTCAAATAAATGCCGTAAAAATAAGTAAATTTTTAACTAAAAGTAACGGTTTTTTGCTAGTTTATATGACTTCAAAAACCTGACTATAATGATCAAAACAGGTTATCGCCTGCAGAGATGGAGAAGTTGAATGACAAAAACACAACATGAGGCGGTAAAAACCCGCCACAAGGAGAGTTCTCTCATTTTCCCGGTACTGGCACTGGCGGTACTGGCGATGTGGGGGTCAAGCCAGTCCCTGCCGGTGGTTGTCGGCATCAATATTTTGGCGCTGGTCGCCATCCTGAGCAGTGCCTTTAGCGTTGTTCGTCATGCGGACGTGCTGGCGCACCGTCTGGGTGAACCCTACGGCTCGCTGATTCTGAGCCTGTCGGTCGTTATTCTTGAAGTTAGCCTGATTTCCGCGCTGATGGCCACCGGCGATGCTGCCCCAACGCTGATGCGCGACACGCTCTATTCCATCATCATGATTGTGACCGGTGGCCTTGTGGGCTTCTCCCTGCTGATGGGCGGCCGCAAATTTGCCACGCAGTACATGAACCTGTTTGGTATTAAACAGTACCTGATCGCCCTCTTCCCGCTGGCGGTGATCGTGCTGGTGTTCCCGATGGCGCTGCCGGGCGGTAATTTCTCGCTGGGTCAGTCCCTGCTTGTGGCGTTGATTTCTGCCGCCATGTACGGCGTGTTCCTGCTTATTCAAACAAAAACGCACCAGAGCCTGTTTGTTTACGAGCACGAAGATGAAGGCGACAGCGACGACCCGCACCACGGCAAGCCGTCCGCGCACAGTTCTGCATGGCATACGGCGTGGCTTATCGTCCACCTGATTGCGGTGATCGCCGTGACCAAGATGAACGCCAACCCGCTGGAGCATCTCCTGGACGCAATGGATGCCCCGGCTCAGTTCACCGGCTTCCTGGTCGCCTTGCTGATTCTGTCTCCGGAAGGTTTGGGGGCGTTAAAAGCGGTGCTGAGCAACCAGGTACAGCGCGCCATGAATCTGTTCTTCGGTTCCGTGCTCGCCACCATTTCCCTGACTGTACCGGCGGTGACGCTGATTGCCTGGTTCACCGGCAACGACCTGATTTTCTCCCTCGGCATGCCGCAGATGGTGGTGATGATGGCAGCGCTGGTACTGTGTCAGATTTCGTTCTCCACCGGCCGCACCAACGTGCTTAACGGCACCGCGCACCTTGCGCTGTTCGCTGCCTACCTGATGACAATCTTTGCCTGAGTGAACAACAAGACTGCCTGTAAGGGCAGTCTTTAATGTTTACTCCCTCTCCCCATGGGAGAGGGAAACAAATATAAAAAAACCCGCCGAAGCGGGTTTTCTTTTTTGCAGCAATTACTTGCTGGTGTCCAGCGGCTCGAAGTTTTTCACCAGATCGTCAATCGCTTTAATCTGGGTCAGGAAAGCTTCCAGCTTCGCCAGCGGCAGCGCGGATGGGCCATCGCAGCGGGCGTTGTCCGGGTCCGGGTGCGCTTCAATAAACAGACCGGCAAGGCCAGTGGCCATCCCGGCGCGAGCCAGTTCAGTAACCTGAGCACGACGGCCACTTGACGCCGCCCCAAACGGGTCACGGCATTGCAGCGCGTGGGTCACATCGAAAATCACCGGCGCGCCGTTAGAGACCTGCTTCATCACGCTGAAGCCCAGCATGTCGACAACCAGGTTGTCGTAGCCGAACTGCGTGCCGCGATCGCACAGGATGATTTTGTCGTTGCCGCCTTCGGCGAATTTATCCACGATGTTGCCCATTTGACCTGGGCTGACGAACTGTGGCTTCTTCACGTTGATGACGGCGCCGGTTTTGGCCATCGCTTCAACCAGGTCGGTCTGGCGAGCCAGGAAAGCGGGCAGCTGAATCACGTCAACCACATCTGCCACAGGCTGTGCCTGGTGAGCTTCATGCACGTCAGTGATGATTTTCACGCCGAAGGTTTGCTTCAGCTCCTGGAAAATCTTCATGCCCTCTTCCAGGCCAGGGCCGCGGTAAGAGTGAATGGATGAACGGTTAGCTTTATCAAAAGAGGCTTTGAACACGTACGGGATACCCAGTTTTTGGGTCACGGTCACGTAATGCTCGCAGATGCGCATCGCCAGGTCGCGGGACTCCAGCACATTCATGCCGCCAAACAGCACAAACGGCAGGTCGTTTGCGACGTTGATATCGCCAATGTTAACCACTTTTTGTTTCATATGTTCGCCTTATCAGGTGTGAACTTAATGCAGGGTAATCTGCTTGTGCGCAATCGAATTGATTTGCGCCTTAATCATTTCGCTAATCGGATCTTCCGGGCACTGCTCAACAAAATAGCTCAAGTCGTTGAGCGCCACGTGCTCACAGTCCAGCTGCGCATAAATCAGGCCGCGGTCGCGGATTTCATATGGGTCTTCAGGATTAAACTGCAGCAGCACTTCGCTGGCGCGCAGCGCCATCTCCATCTGCCGCTCCTCCATCAGCGCGGACTTGAGCGTGTCCAGCAGTTTGCGGATCACTTCCGCGTTGTCGGACTCGTCCAGATCTTCGTCAAACAGTTCCGCCGTCGGGTTAATATTGCCCTTGATCCACACTTCCAGCGTGTGCTCATCCAGCGTATCGCCGTTAAACGGATTGATAAGCCACATTTCGCCATCCATCCAGTCGGCGCGCAGAATAAGCTGCGTTGGGAAGATAACCGGCATCAGCGGAATATCAAGCTGCTCGGCAAGCCAAAGCAATATTGCCCCAAGGGAAACTGCGCTCCCTTGACGGCTTTTTAAAACGTTGTCCAGCCACAGGGCGTCGGACAGGCGATACACGCCACCTGAGTCCTTAAAACCCCATTCGCCGTAAAAGAGTTCCAGCAGTTTTTCCAGCTGCAGGTCGGGATGTGCCCCCTGGCAAATCTCTTCTTTTGCCAGGCTGACCAGCTCCCCAAGCTGCGCTTTCACTTCTGCGGTCGGGAAATCATCCCGAATCAGCTGCGAGACCAGAATCATGCCCTCGCAGAGCGGTGCCTGATTAAATTCGAAATCGGCTAACGACTTCATACTTACCCCAATATCGGTATTTTAGTGGTGGCGAGTTTTATGATGATGTAGAGCACCACCAGCCCCAGCAGAAAAGCAAACCAACGAACCTGCTGGCTGCGCGGGCGTTTTCCCAGCGCGATAAAACCTAAAGCGATATAGATAATAACGCCAAACAGCTTTTCAGTCAGCCACGTTCCCTGCGGCGTAAAAGGATAGAAATGCGTGACCATAACCAGCGCAAAGCCGCTGATCAATAACAGCGTATCATTAACGTGCGGTACGATACGCACCCAGCGCTTGCCGGACATCACCGACCCGCGATATTGCCACCAGTAGCGTAAAACAAACAGGCTGATTGAAATAACGACGGTGAAAATATGCAGATATTTAAGTGAGAAATAAGTCGCCAAAATGTCTGTTCCTTAATAAGTCAAAGATAGCGTCCTGACGTCAGGCGATCGTTATCGCCATAATCTTTGTAGGTTGCAACCTCGGTAAAACCGGCGTCCCGCAGTAAACGCTGCACGCTTTCGCCCTGCGTCCAGCCGTGCTCCAGCACCAGCCAGCCGCCGGGCTCGAGAAAACGGCGTGAATCGCTAACCAGGGTTTCTAAATCGGCCAGGCCGTGATTCTCCGCCACCAGCGCACTTTTCGGCTCAAAGCGAACGTCCCCTTCACTGAGGTGCGGATCGGCTTCGTCGATATACGGTGGATTACTGACAATCAGCGCAAAACGCTGGGCATCGAGGGCGCTAAACCAGTGACTTTGCAGCACTCTGACGTTGGTTATACCCAGGTTGTCTGCGTTCATTTTTGCCAGCTCTACCGCTTCTGGCACCACATCCAGCGCGGTGACAGCGCAGTCAGGGCGTTCGCTAGCCAGCGCCAGGGCAATAGCGCCAGTCCCGGTGCCAAGATCCAAAATTGCGCACGGAGCGGTTGGCAGCTTTAATAACGCATGTTCGACGAGGCATTCAGTATCAGGGCGAGGAATAAGCGTCACCGGAGAAACACGCAGCGGCAGCGACCAAAATTCCCGCTCCCCAACAAGATGCGCAATAGGCTCGCCGCGTTCCCGGCGCGCCAGCAGATCATCAAGCTCGGTTTCCTGAGCTGGAGTCAGCATAGTTTCACCAAACGCGAGAATAAACGTACGGGATTTGCCGGTGACAAACCCCAGTAAAATCTCCGCATCTCGCTTCGGGCTTTCGCTTTGCGCCAGGCGTTGAACGGCCTGGCGAAGCCATGACTGAAACTCCATTAATCCTGCTCGGACAGCGCCGCGAGCTGATCGGCCTGGAACTCCTGCACAATCGGCTCGATCAGGGCGTCGATTTTACCTTCCATCACCTCATCCAGACGGTAAAGGGTCAGGTTAACGCGGTGGTCGGTCACGCGCCCCTGCGGGAAGTTGTAGGTCCGGTTGCGGTCAGAGCGGTCGCCTGAGCCAAGCAGATTGCGGCGGGTGGAAGCCTCTTCCTGCTGACGTTTGGCTACTTCGGCGGCGCGAATACGCGCGCCCAGTACAGAAAGCGCCTTGGCTTTGTTTTTATGCTGAGAACGTTCATCCTGGCACTCCACCACAATGCCGGTCGGCAAGTGGGTAATACGGATGGCAGAGTCGGTGGTGTTAACGTGCTGGCCGCCCGCGCCGGAGGAACGGAAAGTATCGATGCGCAGATCCGCCGGGTTGATGTCCGGCAGTTCAGCTTCCGGGATTTCCGGCATCACCGCCACGGTACAAGCGGAAGTATGAATACGCCCCTGGGATTCAGTGGCCGGGACACGCTGTACACGGTGGCCGCCGGATTCAAATTTCAGGCGGCCATAGACGCCCTCGCCGCTGATTTTGGCGATCACTTCTTTGAAACCACCGTGCTCGCCTTCGTTGGCGCTGATGATTTCAATGCGCCAGCGGCGGGATTCCGCATAGCGGCTGTACATGCGGAACAAATCGCCGGCAAACAGCGCGGCTTCGTCCCCGCCGGTGCCGGCGCGAACTTCGACAAACGCATTGCGCTCATCGTCGGGATCTTTTGGCAGCAGCAGAACCTGAAGCTGCTGCTCCAACTCTTCGCTGCTGGTTTTCGCTTCGGCCAGTTCTTCCTGCGCCATTTCGCGCATTTCCGGGTCGCTGAGCATGCTTTCTGCAGTTTCAATGTATTCCTGTACCTGACGCCATTGCAGGAAACAGCGCGATACATCGCTTAACTGGGCATATTCACGAGACAGGGCGCGGAAGCGGTCCTGATCGGCAATGGTCGAGGCATCGCCAAGCAGGGCCTGAACTTCTTCATGGCGCTCCTGCAAGGCTTCCAGTTTGGCAACAATAGAAGGCTTCATGGGCGGTGGTTCACCTTGTAATAAGAGTTGTGTGTGCTAATCCAGCCCGAGGCTGTTACGCAGGATTTGCAGGCGTTCGTCATCCCCGTCACGGGCAGCCTGCGTGAGCGATTTGGTTGGGGCATGAATCAGGCGGTTGGTTAGTTTCCAGGCCAGATCCTGCAATACGGATTCCGCGTCGCCACCCTGTTGCAGGGCAGCCAGCGCTTTGGCAGTGAGGTCGTCTCTCACCTGCTCTGCCTGACTACGGTATTCGCGAATGGTCTCGGAGGCGCTTTGCGCGCGCAGCCAGGCCATAAATTCACTGCATTCCTGCGCCACGATAGTTTCAGCCTCAACCGCCGCCGCTTTGCGTTGCGCGAGGTTGCTCTGAATAATGGCCTGCAGGTCGTCCACGCTGTAAAGGTAGGCGTTCGCCAGCTTACCGACTTCCGGTTCAACATCACGCGGTACGGCGATGTCTACCAGTAGCATCGGCTGGTTACGGCGAGCTTTAAGCGCGCGTTCCATCATCCCCTTGCCGATAATAGGCAGCGGGCTGGCGGTAGAACTGATGATGATATCGGCATCCGCCAGACGTTCGTCAATCTCGCTCAGGCTAATCACTTCCGCGCCGACCTCATCGGCCAGCACCTGGGCGCGTTCTCGGGTACGGTTGGCGATAATCATCTTCTCAACTTTGTGCTCGCGCAGATGGCGGGCAACCAGTTCAATTGTCTCCCCGGCACCGACCAGCAGGACGGTAACCGAGGAAAGTGATTCAAAGATTTGCCGTGCCAGGGTGCAGGCGGCAAACGCGACGGAAACGGCGCTGGCGCCAATATCGGTTTCGGTGCGCACGCGCTTGGCAACGGAGAAGGACTTCTGGAACATGCGTTCCAGCTCGCTTGAAAGCGAATGGCCTTTTTGGGAATCGGCAAAGGCTTTTTTCACCTGCCCGAGGATCTGAGGTTCGCCCAGTACCAGGGAATCCAGGCCGCTGGCCACGCGCATCAGATGGCTGACGGCGTCGTTATCGTGGTGCCAGTAAAGGCTTTTGCGCACTTCCTCTTCGTTGAGGTTGTGGTAGTCACACAGCCAGCGTACCAGCGCTTCGTGCAGGTTTTCCTGTTGCTCAACGCTCAGATATAACTCAGTTCTGTTACAGGTCGACAGCACCACCCCGCCCTGGACCATAGGCTGTTCCAGCAAGCTGCCCAACGCCTGGTCGAGCGTGTCTGGCGAAAACGTTACACGTTCTCGCAGCGATACTGGCGCGGTTTTGTGGTTAATTCCTAACGCTAACAGGGTCATGGAGCGGTCTGAGTAATACCGATGTTGATAAGGATTTCTGGTCGCATCATACAGGATGAGCCGAATCAATAAAAGAGAGCTTCCCCTTGCGGAGTAAGTGGATGATTTATGATTTAAGACAACATGACCGTAGACGCCCTGCCGCCCGCCCGCTAGCATGAACGGTTGACCACAAAAATGAATTTAAGGATTTGCTGCCGCCATGTTGATGCCAAAAGCCCGTCTGATGCGCCTTCTGCCCCTTGCCAGCCTCGTACTGGCTGCCTGTTCAGTCAACCAACCGAGCGGCCCGGGCAAAAGTCCTGACTCGCCGCAGTGGTTAGAACACCAGCAACAAGTGCAAAAAATCACCCAGTATCAGACGCGTGGCGCTTTTGCTTATCTCTCCGATAGCCAAAAGGTATATGCCCGCTTTAACTGGCAGCAAACTGCCCCGGACCGCTACCGCCTGCTGCTGACTAACCCGCTCGGCAGCACCGAACTTGAGCTTAACGCTCAGCCGGATCGGGTTCAGTTAACCGACCGCGACGGCAAGCGCTACACCGCCACAGATGCGGAAGAGATGATCGGCAAGCTGACCGGGATGCCTATTCCGCTGAACAGCCTGCGCCAGTGGATGCTCGGCCTGCCGGGCGACTCCACAGACTACAAGCTGGACGACCAGTACCGCCTGCGCGAAGTAAATTACACCCAGGGAGGAAAAACCTGGAAAGTGGTGTACAGCGATTACGACAGCAAAACCCAACCTTCTCTGCCGTCCAACATGGAACTGCGCGAAGGCGACCAGCGCATCAAGCTGAAAATGGACAGCTGGACGGTGAAATAATGATCTCCCACTGGCCTTCTCCTGCAAAACTGAACCTGTTTCTGTACATCACCGGCCGCCGTGCCGACGGCTATCACAACCTGCAGACGCTGTTTCAGTTTCTCGATTATGGCGATACGCTGACCATCGAACCGCGTCACGACGGCATCATTCAACTGGTGACGCCGATTGACGGCGTGCCTGACGAAGAAAACCTGATTGTGCGCGCCGCCCGTATGCTGGTGGAGTACGCCACAGAAAAAGGCACCCTGCCAGATGGCGCAGGGGCTGATCTCGGTGTTGAAAAGCGGCTCCCGATGGGCGGTGGGCTGGGTGGCGGCTCCTCCAACGCGGCCACCGTGCTGGTGGCGCTGAACCATCTCTGGAAAACCGGCTGCAGCGAAGACGAACTGGCCGCGCTGGGCATTCGCCTTGGTGCCGACGTGCCGGTATTTGTCAGGGGCCACGCCGCCTTTGCTGAAGGCGTCGGTGAAATCCTGACGCCGGTTGAACCTGAAGAAAAATGGTACCTGGTTGCGCATCCGGGCGTGAGTATTCCAACGCCGGTCATTTTTGGCGATCCGGACCTCCCGCGCGAAACCCCGGTCAGGTCAATTACGACGTTGCTAAAATGTGAATTTGGCAACGATTGTGAGGTTATCGCAAGAAAACGTTTTCGCGAGGTTGATGCCGCGCTTTCCTGGCTGTTAGAATACGCGCCGTCGCGCCTGACCGGCACCGGCGCTTGTGTGTTTGCTGAATTTAACACCGAGCAGGCCGCCCGGCAGGTGCTTGAGCAAGCCCCGGAATGGCTGCATGGGTTTGTTGCGCGAGGCGTTAATAGATCTCCGCTGCATCAGGCCATATCCGGGCAAGCTGGGCATTGGTGACAACGTCACCTCGTTTCAGACGTTGCATCGTGCTCTTTAATACACCGCCTGGATGGGGGCTACCCCGCCCGCACATAATGCGGTAGCAACCATCCGCCACTGGACGCATGCCTGAGGTTCTTCTCGTGCCTGATATGAAGCTTTTTGCTGGTAACGCCACCCCGGAACTAGCACAACGTATTGCCAACCGCCTGTACACCTCCCTTGGTGACGCCGCCGTCGGTCGCTTTAGCGACGGTGAAGTAAGCGTACAAATCAACGAAAATGTACGCGGTGGTGATATTTTCATCATCCAGTCCACCTGTGCCCCAACGAACGACAACCTGATGGAACTGGTTGTTATGGTTGATGCCCTGCGCCGCGCTTCTGCAGGTCGTATCACCGCTGTTATCCCTTACTTTGGTTACGCTCGTCAGGACCGCCGCGTGCGCTCCGCTCGTGTGCCAATCACTGCGAAAGTCGTTGCTGACTTCCTCTCAAGCGTAGGGGTTGACCGTGTTCTCACCGTGGACCTGCACGCTGAACAAATCCAGGGCTTCTTTGACGTCCCGGTAGACAACGTCTTCGGTAGCCCAATCTTGCTGGAAGATATGCTGCAAATCGGTCTGGAAAACCCAATCGTGGTTTCCCCGGACATCGGCGGCGTGGTACGTGCCCGTGCTATCGCTAAGCTGCTGAACGACACCGATATGGCTATCATCGACAAGCGCCGTCCGCGCGCTAACGTTTCTCAGGTTATGCATATCATCGGTGACGTGTCCGGCCGTGATTGCGTGCTGGTTGACGACATGATCGATACCGGCGGCACCCTGTGTAAAGCAGCGGAAGCGCTGAAAGAACGCGGCGCTAAACGCGTATTCGCCTATGCAACTCACCCAATCTTCTCCGGAAACGCGGTGCACAACCTGCGCAATTCGGTGATCGACGAAGTGATTGTCTGCGATACCATCCCGCTGTCTGACGAAATCAAAGCCCTGCCAAACGTCCGCACCCTGACCCTGTCCGGTATGCTGGCTGAAGCTATTCGTCGTATCAGCAACGAAGAATCTATCTCTGCGATGTTCGAACACTGATAGACGTTGCTTTTAAAACCCGCTGCGGCGGGTTTTTTCGTTTTTGTACTACTCTTTTTTCAATGCCTCCTTCACCTGCCTGAACGACAGATGATGCGCTCACGGATGGAATCACAAGTGAAAACCGTATCTTCTTCTCACGTAATGCCTTTTCGCGTCCTGATAGATGCCTGCTGGCGCGAAAAGTACACCCTGTCCCGCTTTAGCCGCGACGCCATCGCCGGCGTGACCGTTGGGATCATTGCTATTCCTCTGGCTATGGCGCTGGCCATCGGCAGCGGCGTTGCGCCGCAGTACGGTTTGTACACCGCCGCCGTCGCCGGGATTGTCATCGCCCTTAGCGGCGGCTCGCTCTTCAGCGTCTCCGGCCCGACAGCGGCTTTCGTGGTGATCCTCTACCCGGTCGCACAGCAGTTCGGGCTTGCGGGTCTGCTGGTTGCCACGCTGATGTCCGGGATATTCCTGATCCTGTTTGGGCTGGCGCGCTTTGGGCGGCTTATCGAGTACATTCCGCTGTCGGTGACGCTGGGCTTTACCTCGGGGATCGGGATCACTATTGCGACGATGCAGGTGAAGGACTTTTTCGGCCTGACGCTGGAGCACGTGCCGGAACACTATCTGAATAAAGTGGCCGCGCTGGCGATGGCGCTGCCCACGGTGAATATGGGTGACGCTGCCATTGGCATCGTGACGCTGGCAGTCCTGATTTTTTGGCCTCGCCTGGGGATCCGCCTGCCGGGGCATCTGCCTGCGCTACTGGCGGGCTGCGCCGTCATGGCTATCGTCACTTCACTGGGCGGCGAAGTCGCTACCATAGGCTCCCGGTTCCACTACATGCTGGCCGACGGCACCCAGGGTAACGGCATTCCTCAACTGCTTCCTCAGCTCATGCTCCCGTGGGCGATGCCCAATTCGGACTTCACGCTGAGCTGGGATTCGCTGAGCGCGCTGCTGCCTGCCGCGTTTTCTATGGCCATGCTGGGCGCCATTGAATCGCTGCTTTGTGCGGTGGTGCTGGATGGCATGACCGGCACCAAGCACAACGCCAACAGCGAGCTTGTTGGCCAGGGGCTGGGGAATATTATTGCTCCGTTCTTCGGCGGCATTACCGCCACCGCAGCCATTGCCCGTTCCGCCGCCAACGTTCGTGCTGGCGCGACCTCGCCGGTGGCCGCCATTATTCATTCGCTGCTGGTGATCCTGGCCTTGCTGGCACTCGCCCCCCTGCTTTCCTGGCTGCCCCTTTCGGCGATGGCGGCCCTGCTGCTGATGGTGGCGTGGAACATGAGCGAGGCGCATAAAGTCGTCAACCTGCTGCGCCGTGCGCCGAAAGACGACATCATCGTGATGCTGATCTGCATGTCGCTGACCGTGCTGTTTGACATGGTGATTGCCATCAGCGTCGGCATTGTGCTCGCCTCGCTGCTTTTCATGCGTCGGGTGGCGCGTATGACACGCCTCGCGCCGCTTAGCAATGTGAATACGCCGGAGGATGTACTGGCGCTGCGCGTCACGGGACCGCTGTTTTTTGCCGCTGCCGAAGGATTGTTTACCCAGTTAGCCCAGCAGGTACCGGGACATCGTGTGGTTATTCTGCAGTGGGATGCCGTGCCGGTGCTGGACGCTGGCGGCCTGGATGCCTTCCAGCGCTTTGTGGAGAAATTGCCGGAAGGCTGTGAGCTGCGGGTAACAAACCTTGAATTCCAGCCGCTGCGCACCCTTGCGCGGGCTGGCGTTAAGCCGATTGCAGGCCGTCTTGCGTTCTTCCCGGACGTACAGGCTGCACTGGCCGCCAACTAGCGGCCAGTGTCGTACCTACTGCCCGGCTTCTCGCTGACGCCGGGTCGTTACACTTTCACGGTTCACGCCCCAGTTGTCGGTTTCAACCTCGTCGATAACCACAAATGTGTCGGCGGGCTTTTTGTTTAATACCTGCTCCAGCAGATCGGTGACGCCCTCAATCAGCGCCAGCTTCTGCTCTGCGCTAACCCCTTCCCGGGTGACGCGAATATTAAAGTATGGCATAGCGGGTCTCCTGTTACCAAATCCCGGCGGTACTGCCGCCGTCCACGGCCATTACCGTGCCGCTGACGAACTGTGAATCCGTCAGGTACAACACAGCATTCACCACATCCTGCACGGTGCCTGTCTTCCCGCTCGGAGACAGCGAGCTTAGAAAACCTACCGAGCCTGAATAATCTGCGTGCAGCGGCGTCTCGATAATGCCGGGCGCAACGGCGTTAACCCGCACATTGTCCGCCGCCAGTTCTAAAGCCAGCGCCCTGGTCGCCTGGTTCAAACCGCCTTTCACCATTACCGGCAGCAATGCAGGCACCTTAACGTTGGGCTGCATGGCCACGCTCGCCGTGATGTTCACAATATGACCCGACTTGTTTTTGCTCATATGGCTGGCGGCTAGCTGTGACGGGAACAGGAACCCTTTCAGGTTAGTGTTGATCAGCGCATCAATATCCTGCTCGCTATAGTCGCTCGCCGGTTTCGGGATAAAGATCCCGGCGTTATTGATCAGAATATCCACGCGGCCAAAAGCGGCGATTGCCTGCCTGAACAGCGCTTCTGCGGTGGCCTTCAGCGCAATATCTCCGGCCACCGCCAGGAAGTTCGCCGGGTTCCCCAGGCTTGCCGCAGCCGTTTCTAAGCGCTTCAGCGTGCGGCCATTGCCGACAACGTTGTAGCCGCGAGCCAGATAAGCCTGGGCGATAGCCAGTCCAATACCGCTCGAGGCGCCAGTCACAATAACGGTTGGGGTTGAGTTCATGATTTGCTCCTGTGGGTGAATGTGGAGCTCACTATACTTATGACATAATGACCGATAAATTAGCCATCCGTAACATGACAAGATACCTCATGTAATAAATAAGAAGAGAACATCGGAATGAAACGCCACTTCGAAGAGATGCAGATCGGCACGCTGGAGCTGTTTTGCCAGGCCGCAGAACAGTTGAGCTTCAGCGCGGCGGCCAATTTTATGGGGATCACGCCCGCGGCGGTCAGCCGTTCTATCGCCCGCCTGGAAGAGCGTTTAGGCGTGCGCCTGTTCGTGCGGACAACCCGCCAGATCAGGCTGACAGAAAGCGGGGAGCGCTACTTCCGCCAATGCCAGCAGGCGCTGCAGCAGCTCAGAGAAGCCGAGCGAGAAGTGACTGGCGCGCAGATTGAACCCGCTGGCGTGCTGCGAATTAGCCTCCCCACGCCCTATTCTCATTACCGCGTGCTGCCGCTGCTGCCGGAATTCAGGCAGCTTTACCCCCGCGTCTCAGTGCAGGTTCACATCAGCAACCGCAACATCGACTTTGCCGATGAAAGTTACGACATTGCCATTCGCGGCCGCTCGCCCCAGGACTCATCGCTTATTGCCCGCAAGCTCGAAGACGCGGAGCTTATCACCGTGGCTTCACCGACCTATTTATCCCGGGCGGGAATACCCAAAACGCTGGACGACTTAAATCACCACGAGTGCATCCAGTTTGAACTGCCGAGCACAGGGCGAAAAGTCCCCTGGACGTTTAGCGTCGACGGCACAGATACCGACATTTTTACCCACGGCGGCTTTACCTGTGCGGAAGATGTGTTGGGGATTGTGACGCTTGCCAGAAGCGGCGCGGGCCTGATTCAGACCTACCGATTTATTCTGGAGCAGGATGTGGCCGACGGAACGCTGGTTGAGGTGCTGCCGGAGTACGGCGGCACCTCACGACCGTTTATTTTACTCTACCCTCACGCCAGGCATCTCTCTTTACGCGTCAGGAGCCTGGTTGATTTCTTAGTCCAGCGGCTTGGAACATAGCGCCAATCGCCTGCTGCAGCCAGGCCAGCACCTCCGGCGTCATCCAGGTGCCTTTGGCAAGCTCGGGTTCGTTCGCCATCGCGGTGCGAAATTTTTGCTGCGTCTGCGGCGATGGCCCGGCAAACGACTGAAACAGTTCCAGCCAGCGGCGTGCGAGCTGCTGCGCCTGGTCTGAATCAGGTTTCACGCCTTCGGCATTGGCCTTTCTCACCGCAGCCACCAGCGGCGGCCATTCCTGCATGCGATCGAAATAGTGGCGACTGGTGAAAGCAAACTCCTCATCGTTAAGATAGCGCCGGTAAATCTCCAACTTGCTGTGACCGAATGCACGGGTCACATAATCGGTCAGCGCCGGAGAGATCCCGGTCTGGCGGGCCATGTCCGGCTCTGCCTGATGCATTTTGTTCAGGCGAACCAGAAAATCAGGCTCACCCGCCGTGTCACGCTCCAGGATTTCCATCCAGTGCGCCGCCAGCCGCTGGGCGCGCTCATCCGCCGGTGGAACGCCCTGGGCATGAAGCCCGGACATCTCGTCGACCAATTGTTTCCACTCCCCGTCACGGCGGCTATCAGCCTGCGCAAAAGGCAGGCGCTCTAACTCTTCTTTTGAAAAATAGCGATCGTACATCGTCATTAACTCCAGCGTAGTAAGCCATTCCTCGAGGTCAGGTTCTGCGCCGCTGCGCAGAGTTTCACGCAGCGTAACCAGTCGCTGGCGCAGCACGGCTATTTCAGCCAGCTGGCCATCCAGCACGGAGATCTGCGAATCCAGAATCTCCTGGAGCGACAGCGCTTGACGCTCGAGACAGTCGCGCACCTCGCTCAGGCTCATTCCCATCCGGCTCAGCGCCTGAATATGATGCAGCCGGGCGATATCCAGCCGGTTATACAGTCGATAACCCGCAGCGGTGCGGGCAGAAGGCAGCAACAGGCCTATTGCTTCATAGTGGTGTAGCGTCCGTACCGTGATCCCGGCACGCTTTGCCAGCTCTCCTACTTTGAACAACATGTCCTGCTCCTTTTGGCTTCTGCTGAGAGGGAGTGTGCAGCCTCACGTTACGTGAGGGTCAACCCGTTAAGCATAAAAAAAACGACCCCTGAAAAGGAGCCGTTTCTCAAAATCTGCTAAATATTAGCTGTGGCGATGATGTTCGTCCCGGCGGCAACGTTTATCGTAGTGGCGTACCCACCAGTAACGGTCGCAGACCTGTTCACGTCCGCCAATGCGCGCGCCTGCAAGCCAAAGTACGGCCCCAACGAAGATGCTCAGCACGGCACCGTGGGCGAAAAACTGCGGCAGGTTTAGCTGCGGGAGCTGGTTCAGAATTGAATAGCCCACGCCGACCACCATCACAACCAGTCCCAATCCCATGAGGACATTACCGAGTAACGAAGCGTTTCTGCGTTTCATATGTCACCTCCGCACTATTACGGGTCGGTGGGGAACATCCCCTATCCTTGTGACTAAAGTATAGACAATGCCCCTAAAGAGCGTGTGCGTGAGCGATCACAATTACGAATGAAAGACCTACAAAAGTTTACAAATAAGCGCCTGAGTTACTTGAAATTCTAATGGTTCAGATCCTCAACTATTCAAGAATGTGTCGGCGGGGGGATTGGACTTTGTCAACGTCGCCCTCGCGCAGTAAACTACGCGGCTGTGAACGGTTTTCAGGAATTTAAACGTGAGCATTAAATTAATTGTCGGCCTGGCCAACCCAGGTGCTGAATACGCAGCGACCCGCCACAATGCCGGGGCCTGGTATGTGGATTTACTGGCCGAGCGCCACAATCAGTCGCTGAAAGAAGAAGCAAAATTCTTTGGCTATACCGCCCGCATTAATCTGGGTGGAGAAGATGTTCGCCTGCTGGTTCCGACCACGTTTATGAACCTCAGCGGGAAAGCGGTTGCCGCCATGGCCACCTTCTTCCGCATCGCCCCGGACGAAATTCTGGTGGCACACGATGAACTGGATCTGCCCCCGGGCGTGGCAAAATTCAAACTGGGTGGTGGCCACGGCGGACACAACGGCCTGAAAGACATCATCAGCAAACTGGGCAATAACCCGAACTTTCACCGGTTACGCGTGGGGATTGGCCATCCGGGCGATAAAAACAAAGTTGTCGGCTTTGTGCTCGGCAAACCGCCGGTCAGCGAACAGAAGCTGATCGACGACGCGGTGGACGAAGCGACGCGCTGCACCGAAGTCTGGCTAAAAGAGGGCCTGACTAAAGCCACCAATCGTCTGCACGCCTTTAAAGCACAATAACCAGCCTTCCCCGCACCGGGAAAGGATTTCCACGCCCGCTGGCGTCGGTTTCAGTGTATAATGCGCAAAGTTATCTACATTTTTTCAATGAAAACAGTTAAATTCATTGATAATCAAGCAATTAAGGTGATTTAAACCATGGGATTCAAATGCGGTATCGTCGGTTTGCCGAACGTTGGTAAATCCACGCTGTTCAACGCCCTGACCAAAGCAGGTATCGAAGCGGCTAACTTCCCGTTCTGTACCATCGAGCCGAACACGGGCGTGGTGCCAATGCCGGACCCGCGTCTGGACAAGCTGGCCGAAATCGTTAAACCGCAGCGTATTCTGCCGACCACCATGGAATTCGTGGACATCGCCGGCCTGGTAAAAGGCGCATCTAAAGGTGAAGGCCTGGGCAACCAGTTCCTGACCAACATCCGTGAAACCGAAGCTATCGGCCACGTGGTGCGCTGCTTCGAAAACGACAACATTATCCACGTAAACAATAAAGTGGATCCGGCTGACGATATCGACGTTATCAATACCGAGCTGGCGCTGTCTGACCTGGACACCTGCGAGCGCGCAATTCACCGCGTGCAGAAGAAGGCCAAAGGCGGCGACAAAGACGCTAAAGCCGAGCTGGCCGCGCTGGAAAAATGCCTGCCGCAGCTGGAAAACGCCGGTATGCTGCGCGCGCTGAAAAATCTGACCGAAGAAGATAAGGCAGCGATCAAATACCTGAGCTTCCTGACCCTGAAGCCAACCATGTACATCGCCAACGTTAACGAAGACGGTTTTGAAAACAACCCGTACCTCGATAAAGTCCGCGAAATCGCAGCAGGTGAAGGTTCCGTTGTGGTTGCCGTCTGCGCCGCCGTTGAATCCGACATCGCCGAGCTGGACGACGCCGACCGTGAAGAGTTCATGGCCGAGCTGGGTCTGGAAGAGCCGGGCCTGAACCGCGTGATCCGCGCAGGCTACGAGCTGCTGAATCTGCAAACCTATTTCACCGCCGGCGTGAAAGAAGTACGCGCGTGGACCATCCCTGTTGGCGCTACAGCACCACAGGCGGCGGGTAAAATCCACACCGACTTCGAAAAAGGCTTCATCCGTGCGCAAACCATCGCCTATGAAGACTTTATCACCTACAAAGGCGAGCAAGGCGCGAAAGAAGCCGGCAAAATGCGCGCCGAAGGTAAAGACTACGTCGTGAAAGACGGCGACGTGATGAACTTCCTGTTCAACGTCTAAGCCTTTCTCTTCAGCCATAAAAAATCCACGCTCAGGCGTGGATTTTTTTATAATGCATTAAGTGAAACTTTTAAACTTAATCTAAATTAGGCACAGGATTAGTTAAGCGAATAGATTTAAATATTCGCAGGAGCACTCTACTAAAATTCATTATAGATAAACGGTCAGGTTCATATCACTGACATTTATATCCTGAAAGGTCCTGTGCCATGCATATATCTATATCATCCAATCATGGTCGTTCTTATCAGTCAAAAACACTATCAGGACAAAGTTTGATATCTTTAGACTTCCAGTTGACAATTTTTTCACTGGTATCTATGTCTTTGACAGAAACAAAATCGCCAGCATATAAGGAACCAGTGACTACTATATCGTAGTTATGGTTAGCCTGGGGAATAAAATCGGCATACGTCCAGGTGCTCGCATAATGTACAACATTGATCAATTGCCCAGGCTTAATCGTAAACTCATTTATAAATGGACCGCTTACATTTTGAGATGCGGGCATGCCTGCAAGCCTCTTGTTACCCGTTACCGGGATCCCCATAAGGGCAAAACCAGAAGTAATACGTCTTTCTAGTACCTTTTTATAACAGCCGCTAACCTGCTTTTCATAGAACTGTAATGCTGTGTTACCCATAGTATCGGCGCGTATACGGGCTGCATCGGCACCTTTATAGTCTTCAAGTGCAGGCCGGAAACCAGCAGTGCATCCGCTAAGAAGTATTGTCGCTATTCCAGTAGCTATAATTTCTTTATACATTTCTGAACCGTTATATTAATTTGAGTTAAGTGAAAGATTTTATAACATCACTATCTGTATTTTTTTATTTAGCCAGACGATTAGTTATTAGTAAACTAAAATCTGATACAGACAGCATTATCATAACTGATTTTTATCATGCTTCTAAGGTATAGCATTTAATAACCCCCTCAAATTCTTACCAACACAAATCAACACGGCACTAAAGCACAGCATATATAGTCAGTAGAAACTGAACAATTTATAAACATAATGAATAACCTGACAATAAAAAAATCCACGCTCAGGCGTGGGTTTTTATTAAACAAAGATAAATCAGCGAGCCGCGCTATTCGGGTAAACCGTCGCCGACGGCAAAACACGTTTATCCAGTCGGTGTAACCCGTAATAGAGTGCTGCGGTGCCAAACCAGCCAATGATCCACGACACATCGTTGCCGTCGAAAAGCCAGGTCAGCGAACCGTGGAATAACGGATTCTCAATAAATGGCAGCTGAATCAGCACCCCGACGATATAAACCCCTATGCCAAACAAGTTCCAGCGGCCGTAGCGCTTATCGGCGTCAAACAGCGCGGGAATATCTACAGCTCGGGACGAAATAAAGAAGTAATCGATCAGGCTAATCGCGCTCCACGGTACAAAGAAGGCCAGCAGGAACAGCAGGAAGTGGGTGAAATGTTTCAGGAATGCCGGTTCGCTCAGCAGCGCAATGATGCATGACGCCGCCACCATCAGCACCACAAAGAGAATACGGTTCTTCTGGCTCAGGGTCACCTGCTTGCGGAACCCTGACACAATGGTGGTCAGCGACATAAAGCTGCCGTAGGCGTTCAGCGTGGTAAAAGTAATTTTGCCGAAGCAGATAGCAAAATAAATCAGCATCGCCATGGTTTCGGTTTTACCCAGCCCCACAATATAGCCAACTTCGTGCCCGGAAAAGGCGCTCCCGGCTATGGCCGCGGTGATAACGCCCAGCGTCATCGAGGCCTGAGTCCCCAGCACGGTGCCGCTAAACACCGAGAAAAACACCTTCGGGCCAGACACGTCTCGCGGCAGATAACGCGAGTAATCGGAAACATAGGGGCAAAAGGCAATTTGCCAGGAAGAGGACAGCGACACCGCCAGCAAAAACATCGGCATAGAGAAATGGTTATTTTGCAGGATAGCCGTGAGATCGGTGTTGAACAACAGGGAGCCAAACAGCCAGGCAAAAGCCAGTACGCCGACAATACTGGCGACCTTCCCGAGCTTATGGATAACGCGATAGCCGAGCACGGCAATGACGATGATAATAGCGCTGAACAGGATCATGCCGCTGACATCGCTGATGGACAGCAAATTCGCCATCGCCTGTCCCGCCAGGACGGTACCACTGGCGGAAAACCCGATATACATGATGCAGACCAGCACCAGCGGAATGACAGCCCCGTAAACACCAAACTGCGCCCGGGAGATGATCATCTGCGGCAAGCCAAGACGCGGCCCCTGCAAAGCGTGGAAGGACATGATCGATGCCCCCAGAATCTGCCCCACAAACAGCCCCACCAGCGACCAGACAACGTCCCCCCCCAGTACAACGGCTAGTGCGCCGGTGACAATCGCGGTGATCTGCAAATTACCGCCAAACCAAAGGGTAAACTGGCTAAACGGATGCCCGTGACGTTCGCCGTCCGGGATGTAATCGATAGATCGGGTCTCGCTGAGACGTGAGCCCTTTTTTGACTGTTCTTCTGTGGATGAAAAGGAAGACATAACGACCTCGCTAAACCTGATTAAACGCCGGAAAACCCATCGCACATCAAATGATCACTCATGTATATACAAGCAATGTGCGTAAACCACACCCTGCTGATAATGAATTTGCGAACTAAGTTGTAGATTTTATGTAACCAAATTGATGTGCAGATGTACCAATACGAAAAACTAATGGTTAGCGAGTGTAGGAAGGCCAGCCCGGGCATTGACAGGAGAACAGGCGTTAAGCAAAAACGGGAGATTAAGGCGTCAGTGAATGCCAAAAGAAACCCACGCTGACGGTGGGTTTCTTATCTGGCTACCTGCTATACAGGCCGAAAAAATGGGGGTTACAACCCGGCAGGGCGCGGCACTTCAAAATAGTTGCCGTTAATATCCTTCTGGTAATAGCTCCCGTTGCGCACGTAATAGCGCTTACCGTTGTAATCCAGCACGCTGACGCCAGAATTGATGCTGGACGGCGTCTCTACGCGAATGTATTCCGCCCCCTGACGCTGGTAGTAAATCCCATTGACCACATAATAGGTCAGACCGCCAACGATAATGGCCGTGGCAAGCCCAGGTAATACGGTCAAACGCGGCCCACCATAGAAATAATGTGGCCCTGGATAATAACGCGGGCCAGACCAGAATCCTGGGCCATGACCAAACCAGGGGCCAGGGCGCGCCTGCGCCAGGGACGGCACAACAATCAGCGCAGACATTGCCAACACATACAGATACTTTTTCATCTTAAACTCTCCTGACCTGCGGCTGAACGCGAGCTTTAGCCCGCTTTATGTCGATTATAATCCCGCCGCCTCAGGCTTTTCCGTATAGGGAAAGTAAATCCGTGAAATCTCCACAATCCTGCTTTTGGCGTCTTTATTTATCCATAGATGTAAAAAATCCACGCAAAGCGTGGATTTTTTTATCTGCAAGAACGCTGGCGTGAGTTTATTCGAAACAAACGTCAGGGTTATCCGCCAGGGAGATAAAGGTCTTGCTGTTTTTATCCAGGGTGCGAATCTCACCGCTTTCGATATCATAAACCCAGCCATGCAGGCGCAGGCCATTGTTACGCAGCCCTACCGCAACGGAAGGATGCGTTTTAATGTTGTTCAGCTGAGCGATAACGTTTTCTTCTACCATGGCGTTGACCTTGTCGGTCTCGTTGTTCCAGGTTTTCTTTTCCACTACCGCTTTTGCCGCATCGGCATAGTGCAACCAGTGCGCAACGGCTGGCATCGGGTCCAGACACTGGCAGGAGGCAATTGCTTTCATCGCGCCGCAGTTAGAGTGCCCGCAAATCACAATATCGGTCACGCCAAGGGCAACAACCGCGTACTCGATGGTCGCAGAAACGCCGCCCGGCTCCGGGCCGAAAGAAGGCACGATATTGCCGGCATTACGAATAACGAAGAGCTGCCCAGGTTCTTGCTGCGTAACCAGCTCCGGCACCAGACGGCTGTCGGAACAGGAAATAAAAAGCGCTTTAGGATTTTGGCTGGACGCCAGGCTGCGAAAGAGCTCTTTGCGCTGCGGGAAAATCTCTTTCTGGAAGTTAAGAAAACCTTCGATGATATGTTGCATAGCACGTTCTCTTGTTCTGTAGTGACCCCGACATGATAGAGATCACATTGAGTTAGTCCAGCCCCAACGCCGCTTTTTCTCTGCCGACAAACCGGAATAAATCCACATCAACCATGGATTTATTCCCTGCTACCGGCGGCAAATACTTAGCCACATCGGGCTTTAATCGCCGAAACGTTTCTCTCCAGATTAGCCGGATCGTATTCCGCTAGTTGAAAATTAAAACCTTGATTCTTTTGTAGATCCAGCCGTTCCGGGCGCAGCATATTCGGGTTACTGTCAACGTCGAATAGCTTCGCAAGATGCCCCGGATCGATTCGTCCGTTCGCCATATTCATAAAATGCGTGTTGATGTCGTTGAGCGATACCGGATGCGAGGCTTTCTTGCTCATCCAGTCATCAAGGCGCAGCGGGCGAGTCGCCCCGTCCCCTAAATCCGACTGATACAGGAACGCGTCGCGTCTTGGTTTTGCACTCGCCGGCAGATCAATCACGTAGGCATGGCCCATACCTGCATCGTTCACACGCAAAATAAAATGTTTGTGAGCGGGTAAATTGGCAAGCTGCTGCTGAAGCTGAGGTAACGACATTGTACGCCCGTGTTCAAAAGCGTAGCTGAAATGGTCAGTGTCGAGGAAAAGCTTCATCACGTTATTCGCCGTAACGCCGCAAACAGGCTCGTTTATGCGCTTGCTGCTGCCCAGCATTGCCTCAACTTCATGCTTTGGCATTCCCCAGTCTCTGGCCGTATTTGAGATATTATCGTCTATCGCCTTCAGCAGCGCCGAAGGGCTTTTGTGATGAATCGGCACCGAATTGTCATCGCTGTTAAGCAGCACGTTGGCTCTCAGGTTTTTGCCGCTTAGCTTCGCAAAATCCTGCACCAGGCGGGTGGACGGGTTATTCACGCTTCGGGACGACGAAGCCGTGGCCGACGTTCTGGCCGTGCGGCTCGACTGGCCGCTTTGAGCCTGCAGGCGAGGATCGGACTGTGTAGGACGGAACGTATTAAGGATGTTTCTCATCGGAGGGTATTCCACTCGTTGGGCAATTGAGGCTGAGTGGTAGCGCTGGCGTGCAGGTTCCCAGGAAGATGTAAAAAACCCACGCCAAAACGTGGGTAGCAGGACTATTTCAGATTCAATGGATTGGTTGATTTCAGGTTTACATTCTCCGCCAGCAGATTGACCTTCTTCGTCTCGTCTTTATCAAACGGGGTACGTTTCTCATCGGTCAAACGCGCCGCTACGTAAGTCTGAACATACTCGGCGTTATGAGTCGCGCGGCTGGTTTCCTCGGCCGCCACGGAGCAGCGACTCATGATAGCTCAATAGCGGATATGCATTTTCACCGTGTAACTAACGCGTTAACTGCTTCAGCACCTGCGCGAAACCTGCTTTGATCTCCGCGTCTTTCTCGTGCCCCCCTTCGCGTATCACCCATTTCCCACCGGTCATAACATCTTTGATTGGGTTAGAAGAGCAGGCAAAAATCCAGCGGTTCAACAGCTCGCTATCTTTCGCCGTCGCCAGGAACGGATCGTTGCCGTCCAGCACCAGCCAGTCGGCTCTCGCCCCTACGGCCAGCTCGCCAATATTTTGCGCCAGCGCCATGCGTCCGCCGCGCAGCGCCCCCTGATAAAGAACATTGCCGACATACGGCTCCGCTTCAAGGTGAAGCAAATTGCGGCGGCGGTTATTCAGCCGCTGGCCGTATTCAAACCAGCGTAAATCCTCGCTGACGCTGACGCTGATATGGCTGTCGGAGCCAATGCCCCAGTTGCCACCCTGCTGCAAAAACGCCTGGCCTGGGAAAATGCCATCCCCGAGATTCGCTTCGGTCGTCAAACACAATCCGGCGACCGCGCCAGAATCAGCCATAAGCCGCGTTTCGCTTTCGGTGATGTGGGTGGCGTGAATCAGGCACCAGCGCTCATCGACGGGCATATTGTCATACAGCCACTCGACGGGACGCTGCCCGGACCAGGCGAGGCAGTCTGCCACTTCTTTCTGCTGCTCGGAGATATGAATATGTACCGGCTGAGGCTGCGTCTGGCTCGCCAGCACAAGATGCATTTGTTCCGGCGTCACGGCGCGCAGCGAATGGAAGCACAATCCGGCACGCTGCATCGGCTCCGGGGCAAGCGCCGTGGCAATGCTGTCGTACAGTTTCAGGTAGCTGTCGGTGTCATTAATAAAGCGGCGCTGCCCCGCTGATGCGGGCTGCCCCCCGAAACCGGAATGCGTGTACAGCACCGGGAGCAGCGTCAGGCCGATGCCGACATTTTTTGCTGCCTGAGCCACGCGTAGCGCCAGCTCTGCAGGCTGTGCGTAGGCTTTGCCGTCCACATCGTGATGCAGATAGTGAAACTCGGCCACTGAGGTATAGCCGGCTTTCAACATTTCGATATACAGATAGCTGGCGATGATCTCCAACTGCTCCGGGGTGATTTTGCCCACCAGACGATACATTAGATCCCGCCACGTCCAGAAGCTGTCTGCCGGGTCGCCAACCACTTCCGTCAGCCCCGCCATCGCCCGCTGAAAAGCGTGCGAATGCAGGTTCGGCATCCCCGGCACGACAACACCGTCCAGGCGGATATCGCCTTCATCCGGCACGCTGTCAGCTGCCACTGACTGAATGACGCCCTCGGGCGAAACGCCCACCCTGACATTTTCCGCCCAGCCCTGCGGCAGAAGCGCTTTTGCCGCGAAATATACCGCCATATCAGCACCCCGGTTTGATGTTAATCAATTGTATATACATGCATGTATATATACATCCAAATAGGGGTAGAGTAAACTTTAAAGGATACCCGGGCGAGGAATGATGAATGGCACAAAACGACGTTTTTAAAGCAGCGGCAGAGACCGACAATCTGGACCAGCCAGCTCCCTATTATGAAAGGGTCAAAATCATTATTAAGACCAATATTCATAGTGGATTGTGGCCAGTAAACTACCGGGTTCCCTCCGAAAGTGAACTGGTGAATCAGTTTGGCTACAGCCGCATGACCATCAACCGCGCCCTGCGCGAGCTGACCGCCGAAGGTCTGCTGGTGCGTATGCAGGGGATCGGGACTTTCGTCGCCGAAGTGCGCGGGCAGTCCGCGCTGCTCGAAATCAATAACATTGCCGACGAAATTGCCAGCCGCGGCCACCGCCATCACGCCCGCGTGCTGGAGCTGACCCAGGTGTATGCTGACGCGCAGCAGGCCATGGCCTTCAACTTACCCAAAGGCAGCCGCCTGTTCCACTCGCTGATTTGCCACTACGAAAACGGCGTCCCGGTGATGCTGGAAGATCGCCTGGTGAACTCGCTGATCGTGCCGGATTACTTCCAGCAGGATTTCACTCGCATCACGCCCAACGCCTACCTCTCATCCATCGCGCCCATCGTTGAAGGCGAGCATATTATTGAGGCAGTGAACGTGCCTCGCGAAGAGTGCGCGTATCTGGAAATCGACGAACACACGCCTTGCCTGCAGGTCAATCGCCGCACCTGGACCGGGCGCCAGAACAAAAAAATCGTCACCAGCGTGCGCCTGGTTTACCCTGGCTCACGCTACCGCCTCGAAGGAAGCATGCATAAATGATCCAGCTTCTGCGCTATGAGCAGTGCCCGGAAATGCTCTGGAAAAACGGCCAGGGCGTGACGCGGGAAATTTATCGCTTCCCGGCCACGGATAACTACGCCTGGCGCATTTCGGTGGCCACCATCCGCCAGGACGGCCCCTTCTCTCTTTTTTCAGGCTATCTGCGCAATATCAGCGTGCTGGAAGGCGAAGGCATGTATCTCACCGTCGACGGTGAACAAAGCGCGCTTATTCCGCCGTTCCAGGCCACGGATTTTAGCGGCGACAGCGCAGTCAGCTGCGCAATTGTCGGCGGACCGCTGCTGGACTTTAACGTCATCTATAAAGCAGAAACCACACAAGCCACGGTAAGCTGGCTGCGGGAAGGCACCTGGGCGCACCAGCAAGGTACGCAGCTGCTGTTTAATGCTGGTGGCGTTCTGGAAGTTGAGGTCAACGGTGAACGCCAGGTATTACAACACTACGACAGCCTGTTAATTAGCGCCCCGGCCACGGTCAGCGTGGTTTCTACGGCCTCTTCCCTTTTCGCTCGCGTCACCCTTTCGGCATAAAAAAACCGGCAGACTGGCTGCCGGTTTCAACGTTATTTCACTTCATCGCCCTTTAAACTCGGGCGATTCCTTATTTTTAAACGCCGCCAGACCCGCCGCCCGGTCTTCGCTGTCGGCGATTAACGCAGAAAGCGAGCGCTCGTAGGCCACACCCGCGCTTAGCGGCATTTCGTAGCTGGCCGCCACGGCTTTTTTAATCATCATCGCGGCAAGCGGCGCGGCTTTTGCCACCTGAGTGGCCAGCACGAGCGCCTGCTCTTCCAACGCATCCGTCACGCGACTAACAAGCCCGGCACGCAGCGCTTCCTGTGCGTCGATTCTTCTGCCGCTTAACAGCATATCCATCGCCAGCGATTTGCCCACAGCGCGCACCAGGCGCTGCGTTCCGCCCGCCCCGGGAATAATCCCGATGTGGCTTTCCGGCAGGCCAAAGACTGCACTTGAATGGGCAATAATGATGTCGCAGAGCAGCGCCAGCTCCAGGCCACCGCCGAGGGCGTAGCCAGACACGGCGGCAATCAGCGGCGTCTCAATGCTCGCCAACCGATCCCACTTCTCGCTGAACCCGCTGCGCCATAATGTTGTCGCTGAAGCAGACGCCAGCGTGCCGGTATCCGCCCCGGCAGAAAACGCTTTGGGGGAGCCAAGCAAAACGATCGCCCTGACGTCCGGTCGCCCGTCCAGCTCAGTTAAGGTGCCGAGCAGCTCATCAAGCATCTCAGCCGTAAGCGCGTTGTATTTCTGTGGCCGGTTGAGCGTCACCACCGCAACCGCGCCGTCAACGCGAGAAAGAATATCACTCATGCTTCTCTCCCCCGGTCAGTTGCCGGACGATGTCATCCCGGTGGCGCATTCCGGCGGCGGCGGTCTCTGCGGTCCACGCATAGAAACCCTCCCCGCTTTTCGCTCCGAGCTTACCGTCGGCGACTTTGGCTTTCAGCCATGCAGGCAATTGACTGCTGTTATCCAGCTCGGGGAGTAAAATACCGGCCACTTTCTCTACCGTGTCCAGCCCGGCAAAATCCATTAGCTTCATCGGCCCCATCGCCGCCCAGCGGGGCGCCAGCGTGCGCTGCACCGCCCGGTCGACGTCCTCCACGGAGCCGATCCCGGCATCCACCAGGTAAAGCGCCTCACGCAGCATCGCGTACTGCAGCCGGTTGATAATAAAGCCCGGAATATCCTGGTTAACGACGATCGTCTCTTTCCCCAGTTGCTGACAGATGTCCCGCACGCGCTGGCAGATGTCATCCCCGGTCTGTTCGCCACGCACAATCTCGATCATCGGCATGGTATCCGCAGGGTTAAACCAGTGCATACCGATCAGCCGCTGCGGCTGACTCAAGGCCGAGGCCAGCAGCGTAATGGACACGCTTGAAGTGTTGGTTGTGATCACGCAATGCTCGCCCACCAGGCGTTCCACATCGCTCAGCACGCGTTGCTTGAGCGCCACGTCTTCGGCAACGTTCTCTGACACCAGGTCAGCGTCACTCAGGCAAGCCTCAAAGGAGGTGGTGAACTCTACGGCTTCACCAGCGCCGAGGGAGGCCACAATAGCCCGCGCTTTATCGAGCGTAGGCTCAGAGCGCGACCACAAGCTAACGCGGTAGCCCGCACGTGCCATCACCACGGCGATGCGCGCGCCCATCGTTCCGGCCCCAATCACCGCCACTTTTTTTATTTGCACCATTTGCGTTCTCCGCCGGTTAAATGACGCCCTGCGCCTTGAGCTGCGCCAGCGTTGCCTCGTCGATAGCCAGCAATTCCCGCAGCACGCTGGCCGTATGCTCGCCCAGCGCTGGCGGCACCAGCGCAGGTTCTGTTTGCATGGCGCTCATTTTCACCGGCTGCGGAACAATCGAGATGTTGCCTGCCGTCGGGTGCGTCACCTGCTTAACGAGTTCACGTTCTTTCGCATAGTCGCTGGTCAGAATCTGGTCGAGACGCAGCACGGCGGAGGCCGGGACGCCTGCGTGATCCAGAATGGCCTGAGCATCGTTCACCGTTTTATCCGCCAGCCAGCGCTCAATTTCTTCCCGCAGCGGCCGCTGGTTCGCCAGGCGCAGCGGGTCGGTGAGATACAGCGGATCGCTTGCCAGTTCGGGCTTATTCATCGCCGAGCAAAGCTGGCGGAAAAGTTTGTCGTTGGCGACTGCAATCACGATATGGCCATCCTGAGCCGGATAGCTGTCCATCGGGGCGCTGATAGGGTGCGCGTTGCCCAGCCGCCCGGCGGATGCCTGCCCGCCAATCCATTGCGTCAGGGAAACCATTTGCATCGTCACCATGGTGTCGAGCATCGAGACATCAAGATGCTGCCCTTTGCCACTGATCCCGCGCTGCAACAGCGCCGCGAGCACCGCCCAACTGCCGTACAGCCCGGCCACAACGTCCCCGATAGCATCGCCGACTCGGGTTGGCTCCCCTTCCGCCCAGCCGGTGACCTGCATAATGCCGCCGTAGGCCTGCACGATATGGTCGTAAGCAGCTTTGTGCGCCATCGCCCCATTTTGCCCAAACCCGGAAATACTGGCGTAAACCAGCCGTGGGTTGATTTCCTGCAGCGTCGCATAATCAATGCCGAGGCGTTTGGTTACGCCCGGACGGAAGTTCTCCACCAGCACGTCGGCCTGCGCCACCAGTTGTTTCAGAATGGCTAACCCCTCAGGTGCCTTTAAATCCAGGGTAACGCTTTTCTTGCCGTGGTTAAGCTGCATGAAATAGCTGCTTTCCCCGCCGATGTGCGGGGTGAAGCTGCGGGAATCATCCCCGCTGCCCGGCATCTCAATTTTGATGACTTCCGCCCCGAGATCGTTCAGTAGCGAGGCGCACCACGGGCCAGCCAGCACGCGGGATAAATCAAGCACTCTGACGCCTTTCAGCGGCTGTAAAGCTTCACTCATGTTCGGATTCCTCAACCAGGGCGAGCAGCCGTTGGCTCAGCTCACCGTCAGCAATCAAATCGCGCACGGCATGCATATCCGGGTAAAGCGCCGTGTCTGTCTCACGGAACGGCACGCGGGCGCGCACCATGCTTAACGTTAACTCCGCGCCAACCGAGGCGCGAAGCGGACGGTGAAACTCCAGCGCCTGGCTGGCGCACAGCAGCTCGATGGCAACAATATCCACCGCATTGCTCACCGCCTGCATGGCTTTGCGTGCCGAAGAAACGCCCATGCTGATATGGTCTTCCTGCCCGGCGCAGGTGGTGACGGTATGCACACTCGACGGCGCGGCCAGGCTGCGGTTATCCCCCGCCAGCGCGGCGGCCACATAAGGCGGGATCATCATCCCGGAATTCGCGCCGCTTCTGCCGACCAGGAACGCAGGCAGGCCGCTCAGGTGCACGTTGGTAATACGATCCGATCGCGCCTGGGACGCCGTGCTGACCTGGGCAATGGCGACGGCCAGAGAATCCAGCGCCAGCGCCAGCGGCGCACCGTGCCCATTGCCGCCGGGCAGGATCGCCAGCGCGTCATTTTCGATAAGGAAGACCGGGTTATCGGTCACCGAATTGAGTTCGATAGTCACAATCTGGCGGCAATGGGCGAGCTGGTCGCGCACCGCGCCGTGGATTTGCGGAATGCAGCGCAGGCTGAGCGCATCCTGCACCCGATGGTCGCGGTAGCGGGCAAAGATCTCGCTGCCGCTCAACAGACGACGAAGAATCGCGGCGGTTTTTTGCTGCCCGTCGTGTGGGCGGAGCGCATGCAGACGGGCGTCATAGCCACGGGTATTGCCCTTCAGCGCCTCAAGGCACATACCGCCGGCCATATCCGCCACCGGCAGTAGCCGCTCAAAATCATGCACGGCAAGGCACGCCAGGCCGGTGATTTCATAGGTGCCGCTGATCAGCGCATGGCCTTCGCGCGGGCCTGGCACTCTGGGGGCAATCCCCGCTTTTGCCAAAGCTTCGGAGGACGGCAGAAGCTCGCCCTGATACCAGCACTGCCCCTCGCCAAACAGAGACAGTCCGATATGCGCCGTCGCAATTAAATAGCCGACCGAGCCGCTGGCCGGTGACCACGGCGTAACCTGCCGGTTAAGCATTTCGGCCATGCGTTTCGCCAGCTCGGCGCTAACGCCGCTATACCCCTGCAGCAGCGACTTCAGCATGACCGCCATCATGGCGCGCACTTCACGCACGGACAAATCTGGCCCCATCCCGCAGGCGTGGCTGCGCAGCATATTGAGCTGCACGCTGGCTATCTGGTCGGCAGAAAGGCGCTCCGTGACCAGGTCTCCTACCCCGGTGGTCAGGCCGTAGATCACCTGCCCTTCATCTATTGCTCTTCGAATATACCCGCTGACATGGTCCATATTCGCCAGGGCTTCAGGGGCCAGTTCGACCGGCGCCCCGTCGGCAATGTGCACCAGTTCGTTAATGGTGGTTTGCGCCCTACCTAAAGTGACGGTTTCATGAGAACGAGCGGTGGAGCCAGTTTGTCTTGTCATCGTACGCCCTTACTTGCTCAGACCATGTTTAACCAGCCACTGATGCGCCACGTCATCAATGCTGGCAAATTCCGCAAGCTGCCCGTTCATGGCGATCAGATCCGCGGTGGTTAGCTGAGCCGAGACTTTATTCAGCGTGCCCTCAATCGTCGGATTCAGCGTAGTAGTGGCCACAATCGGGACGATGTTTTGTGCCGCAAACAAGTTTTTCGGGTCGGCCAGCGCCACCAGATGGTCTTTCTGGATTTCCGGCGTGGTGGAGGTTAAATCCGCAGCCTGAATTTGGTTATTTTTTAGCGCGGTCAGCGTCAGCGGGCCCGCGACGTCCAGCACTTTGAAGCTCTTGAAGTTCAGGCCATACACTTCTTTCAGGCCAGGCACGCCTTCGTGACGCGTTTTCCATTCAGCCGGGCCGCCCAGAATAAGTTCTGCCGCGTGAGGCCTCAGATCGTCAATGGTTTTGAGGTTGTATTTATCCGCCGTTTTTTTGGTGACGGCTATAACGTCGCTGTTTTGCGCCACGGAGGTATTCAGCATTTTCACTTTGGCCGGCAGCTTCGCCGCCAGCGCGGTTGCCACTTCGTCAGAGCTGTGCGCTTTATTATTGGCATCCAGGTAGCTCAGCAGCGCGCCGCTGTACTCCGGGATAACGTTAATCGAGCCGTCCAGCAGGGCCGGAATATAAACTTCGCGGCTGCCGATGTTGAGCTTCTTCTCCACCGGGATGTTTTGCGCTTCCAGTGCCCCGGCGTAAATCGTCGCCAGCAGCTGGTTTTCAGGGAAATCAGCCGAGCCAATAATCACCTTCTGCCCCGCATCTGCCGCCCACGCGGAGGAAACAACGGACAGCATCGCGGCACTCAACAGCGTCAAACAACGTTTCTTCATATTCATCGCTTTCACCTTGTGTAATTAACGGGCTCAACATCACTGGGTTTTGATACGTCGGGAAATACCGTGGGACACCACGTACTTCACCGAAAGGGAAAAGAACACATCCACGAGCAGCGCCAGAATGGCAACCAGCACCGCGCCAGCGGTCATCTGGGCAAAATCGTTCGCCGCGCGACCATCGATAATCAACCGCCCCAGGCCACCAAGAGAGACGTAAGCAGCAATGGTGGCGGTCGAGATAATCTGCAGCGTGGCGCTGCGAATGCCGGACAGAATCAACGGCGTGGCACAGGGCAACTCCACCTGAGTCAACACCTGGAACGGTGTCAGGCCGATACCTTTGGCGGCGTCGTGCACGCTTGGGTCAACGGAGCGAATCCCCGCATGCACGCCCAGCGCTATCGGCGGCAGGGCTAATACCACCAGCACGATAATGCACGGCAAAATAAAGGCCATGTCGGACTCGAAGTAGCCCGCCATCAGGATGACCAGCAGAATAATCAGGCCAAACGACGGCAGAGAACGCAGCGCGTTGGTGGTGCCAATCAGCAACGCTTCCCCTTTACCGGTGTGGCCGGTGTAGCAGCCCACCGGAAACGCAATGGCTATCGCTATCGCCAGCGCCACCGCGCTGTAGCCGATATGCTGCGCCAGCAGCGGGAGAATACCGTCGTCGCCATACCAGTGGCTGAGCGTAAAGAACCAGTCAGACATACTTTATCCCCTTGTTGGCTGCCAGCGGCTTAATGAGCGGGTGACGGCCACGACCACGCAGTCGAGCACGAAAGCCAGCACGATACACAGCACGATGCCGGCAATAATTGGCGTCAGAAACTGCAGCTGAAACCCCTGAGTAAACAGCGACCCGAGCTGCGGAGCGCCGATCAGCGCAGCGACTGAAACAATGCTGACGTTAGAGACCACGGCAACCCGCATCCCCGAGCCAATCACCGGCACTGCCAGCGGCAAATCAACCTGGAAAAACTGGTGAACCGGCTTGTAGCCGAGGGCAAAGGCAGACTGCCGGGTGTCGGTGGGCACTGAATCCAGGCCGTCGCACACGGTTCTGACCAGCAGCGCAAAGCTATAAATCGTCAGCGCCACCACCACGTTGATCGGGTCGAGGATCTGCGTGCCGAGCAGCGGCGGCAGCAGCACAAACAGCGCCAGGGACGGGATGGTATAGAGCAGCCCAAACAGGTTAAGAATGACGCCCTTTACGCGCGGCATGCTGCTCACCAGCCAGCCAGCCGGAATCGCCAGCAGCAGGCCAATCAGGATCGGCGTCACCGAAAGGTAGAGATGCCACAACAGCAAATGGAAAATTTTGTCGCTCTGCGCCCACAGCCAGTCAAATCTCATACCGCCTCCCGCGCCATCGACTTGCAGGCATCCAGGACGTGATCCAGCCCCAGCGTCCCCAGCACTTCTGCTCGCTCACCAATCACTACCGCCCGGTGGCACGGCGAGCTGAGCGCGGAGTCAAGCATCTGGCGCAGCGTGCCGGTTTGCGGGAAGAAGGTTGCGCCCAGATTAATGTGCTCCGGCACCACGGCCTCAACCTGCTGGTGCGTATCAAACCAGCCGCAGGCTTTGCCTTCGCGGGTCACCAGCAGCCAGCGCTGCACCGCAATGTTGCGCGCCATATCAATAGGCGTGCCTACTTCAGCGGTCGGCTCCGTCTGCATTGAAGCCAGCGGGCCGGAATTGTAGAAACTCAGCTTGCGATAGCCGCGGTCGCGGCCAATAAAGTCGGCAACAAAATCACTCTGCGGGGCGTTAAGCAGTTCACCCGGGGAAGCCATCTGCCCCAGCTTACCGCCGGGCTTCAAAACCGCGACCAGATCGCCCAGCTTCATGGCTTCATCGATGTCGTGAGTCACCATAATGATGGTTTTGCTTACTTCCTTTTGAATGCGGAGAAACTCTTCCTGCAGTTGGTCACGCACCACCGGGTCCACGGCGCTAAAAGGCTCATCCATCAACATGAACTCCGGGTCAGCGGCCAGCGCTCGGGCAACCCCGACACGCTGCTGCTGGCCACCGGAAAGCTGCCACGGATAGCGTTTCGCCAGCTGCGGGGCCAGGCCGACAACTTCCAGCAGTTCCCCTGCTCTCGCGCGGGCTTTGGTCTTAGGCATGCCGTTGAGGATCGCGGTGGTGGCAATGTTGTCGATGATGTTTCGGTGCGGGAACAGACCTGCATTCTGAATAACGTAGCCAATGCGGCGGCGCAGCTGCACCACGTCCATGGCGGAGGTAGATTCGCCGTTAAGCAGGATTTCGCCGGAGGACGGCTCAATCAGCCGATTAATCATGCGCAGTGACGTTGTTTTCCCACAACCGGAAGGGCCTACCAGTACGGTGATCTTGCCGCCGGGTGCGGTGAGATTCAGTCCATCCACCACGACCGTGCCGTCGTCATAAAACTTGGTCACATTGTTGAAAGTAATCATCGCTACGCCTCATGGTCATCTGGCTGCCGAAGAAATGAACGGCTGCGTAAAAAAGCTATGTATAGCATTGTATGTACAATCTGCAAAGCCTGTGCCATAACAAATGCGCAACATCGAAAACAATGATATTTATTGTTTAAAAACAAATAAATAATGAATTTATTAAATTTTAAGTGTGATCAACTCGTGATTTTCATCAGGATTAAACGGTGCCTTTCGGGCGATTTGCCAGCTATCTGAACTGCTCTTTTTGCCCCAAAAAGGATCAATCTCTTTGTAAAGAGCGCCAAAATGGTGCGACAGAGGTCGAAAAAGAAACGATATATGATGTAACTACTTACCAGTATTTATTTAATATATTGATTTAAAACGATAATAAAATGTTTTTCGTGCCTGGCATCAAATGTGCTAATCATGTATATACAAGCAAACGAAAAGATGACATGGTATTTTTCGTGAGCACTTTCCCCGTTATCTCAAAACAAGGTGAACCCCATGAAGAGTGAGTTTTCTCGTTATCGTGATGTTGAAATCAGGGCGCCACGCGGCACGAAGCTGAATGCAAAAAGCTGGCTGACGGAAGCCCCGCTGCGCATGCTGATGAATAACCTCGATCCGGACGTGGCTGAAAACCCGAAAGAACTGGTGGTTTACGGCGGCATTGGCCGGGCGGCGAGAAACTGGGAGTGCTACGACAAAATGGTCGAAGCACTTAAAGCCCTGAATGAAGATGAAACCCTGCTGGTGCAGTCCGGCAAGCCGGTTGGCGTCTTTAAAACTCACGCCAACGCCCCTCGCGTGCTGATTGCCAACTCTAACCTAGTGCCACATTGGGCAAACTGGGAACACTTTAACGAACTGGATGCTAAAGGGCTGGCGATGTACGGCCAGATGACCGCCGGGTCGTGGATCTACATCGGCAGCCAGGGCATTGTGCAGGGCACCTATGAAACCTTCGTGGAAGCAGGTCGCCAGCACTACAACGGCTCGCTCACCGGGCGCTGGGTGCTCACCGCGGGCCTCGGCGGCATGGGTGGCGCACAGCCGCTGGCCGCTACCCTTGCTGGTGCCTGTTCACTGAACATTGAATGCCAGCAGTCGCGCATCGACTTCCGTCTGCGCACCGGGTATGTCGACGAGCAGGCCAAAGATCTGGACGACGCCCTCGCCCGCCTCAAACGCTACACCGGCGAAGGTAAAGCCGTCTCTATCGCCCTGCACGGTAATGCGGCAGAAATTCTGCCTGAACTGGTGAAGCGCGGCGTGCGCCCGGATATGGTCACCGATCAGACCAGCGCCCACGACCCGCTCAACGGCTACCTGCCGATTGGCTGGAGCTGGGAAGAGTACCGCGAGCGCGCAGCCGTTGAGCCTGCGGTGGTCACTCAGGCGGCGAAAGCCTCTATGGCAGAACATGTGAAAGCGATGCTAGCCTTCCAGCAGCAGGGCATTCCTACCTTTGATTACGGCAACAATATCCGCCAGATGGCCAAAGAAATGGGCGTCAGCAACGCCTTTGATTTTCCGGGCTTTGTGCCGGCTTATATTCGCCCGCTGTTCTGCCGTGGGATCGGGCCTTTCCGCTGGGCTGCGCTCTCAGGCAACCCGGAAGATATTTACCGTACCGATGCCAAAGTCAAAGAGCTGATCCCGGACGACAAGCACCTGCACCGCTGGCTGGACATGGCCAAGGAGCGCATTAGCTTCCAGGGCCTGCCGGCGCGTATCTGCTGGGTCGGCCTCGGCCAGCGCGCAAAACTGGGCCTGGCGTTTAACGAAATGGTCAGAAGCGGCGAGCTGTCCGCCCCTATCGTCATTGGCCGCGATCACCTTGATTCCGGTTCGGTGGCAAGCCCGAATCGCGAAACCGAATCGATGCAGGATGGCTCCGATGCCGTCTCCGACTGGCCGCTGCTGAATGCCCTGCTGAACACGGCCAGCGGCGCGACCTGGGTTTCCCTGCACCACGGCGGCGGCGTCGGCATGGGCTTCTCACAGCACTCCGGCATGGTTATCGTCTGCGACGGTACCGACGAAGCGGCAGAGCGTATTGCTCGCGTGCTGAACAACGACCCGGCCACCGGCGTGATGCGCCACGCGGATGCGGGCTATGATATTGCTATTGAGTGCGCCAAAGAGCACGGCCTGAACCTGCCGATGCTGGCGAAGTAGTTCCCCTGGGGCGCGGCTTTCGTCGTGCCCCGTCCTGATGAGAGAGATCTTATGCGGATTTTATGGCGTAACTGCCACATCACCACCATGGTCAGCGGCAAGTACAATATTATCGAAGACGCGGCGATGCTGACCGAAGGCAACAAAATTATCTGGGTTGGCCCCGACAGTCAGCGCCCAAACCAGCCCCACGACGAAGAACGCGATCTGCAGGGCAAACTTGTCACCCCCGGCCTTATCGACTGCCACACCCACAGCGTGTTCGGCGGCAACCGCAGTCAGGAATTTGAGATGCGTCTGAACGGTGCAACCTACGCGGATATTGCCGCTGCGGGCGGCGGGATAGCCAGTACGGTGAAGGCCACGCGTCAGGCGAGCGAAGCCGAACTGCTGGCAAGCGCCAGTCGCCGTATCAACGCGCTGCGTAAAGACGGCGTGACCACCCTGGAAGTGAAATCAGGCTACGGCCTCAGCTTTGACGACGAGCGCAAAATGCTGCGTGTTGTCCGCCAGCTGGCGCAAAGTCTGCCGCTGACGATTTACAGTACCTGCCTGGCCGCGCACGCCCTGCCCCCGGAATACAAAGACCACAGCGACGACTTTATCACCGACGTTTGTGAACGCTGGTTACCAGAGTTGCACCGTGAAGGGCTCGTTGATGCCGTTGATGCCTTCTGTGAACACCTGGCCTTTTCCGTGCCGCAGGTTGAGCGTGTCTTTGTGAAAGCCCATGAGCTGGGCCTGCCGGTTAAGCTTCATGCCGAACAGCTTTCGCTCCTGCACGGCGCGGGGCTCGCCGCCCGCCACAACGCACTTTCCGCCGATCATCTGGAATATCTTTGCGAGGACGATATTACGCTGATGGCAAAACACGGCACGACCGCCGTGCTGCTTCCCGGCGCGTTTTACTTCCTGCGAGAAACGCAGAAGCCGCCGGTGGCGCTACTGCGTAAACATCACGTGCCGATGGCCATTTCCAGCGACCTGAACCCAGGCACCTCCCCGGTGCAATCCCTGCGTCTGATGATGAACATGGCCTGCACGCTGTTTGGCCTGACGCCGGAAGAAGCGCTTGCTGGCGTGACGCTGAATGCGGCGCGCGCACTCGGAATTAGCGAGAAAACGGGCACCCTGGAAGCAGGTAAAGAAGCCAGCTTTGTTGCCTGGGAAATAGACCATCCCGCCGAGCTGAGCTACTGGCTGGGCGGCACGCTCTCCAAACAGGTTATCTATCAAGGTAAAGAGGTGTGGAATGATTAAGGGCTTTGAGCTTCATCAGGGCAAGCTGCCGCTGCTGATCAGCATGCCGCATCCGGGTACACAGTTAACGCCGGAAGTGGCTAACGGGCTGACGGCGCGGGCCAAAAAGCTGGAAGATACCGACTGGCATATTCCCAGACTTTACCAGCCAATACGTGACATGGGTGCCAGCATACTCAGCGCCAACTACTCGCGCTACGTGGTGGATTTGAACCGTCCGTCGGACGATAAGCCGCTGTACACCACGGCCACTACCGGGCTTTACCCGGACATTTTTTTCGACGGCGAACCACTGTTCGAGGCGGGAAAATCCCCCGATGCACAGGCCAGAGCCGACATCCTGACCAACATCTGGCAACCCTATCACCAGGCGCTTGCCCAGGAACTGGCAAGGCTGAAAGAAATCTTTGGCTATGCCCTGCTGTGGGACGCGCATTCTATTAAATCCGTGGTACCTCGCCTGTTCGAAGGTCGCCTGTCGGATCTTAATTTCGGCACCGCGGACGGCACCAGCTGCGATCCGGCTCTCAGCGCTGAACTGTTGAAAACCAGCGAGCATTTTAACGGCTACAGCAAAGTGCTGAACGGCCGCTTTAAGGGAGGCCATATCACGCGCCATTACGGTGCGCCGCAGCAAAATATCCATGCCGTGCAGCTGGAAGTGGCCCAGTGTTGCTATATGGATGAAGAGAGTTTTGCCTGGTCTGAGGAAAAAGGAGCCCAGTTCCAGCAGGTAATCGCCCGCCTGATTGAAACCGCCCTGGCATGGGGGCAGCGGCAGTACGGCTAACTCTCTTGACTTAATTTGTTAAAAGCGTACTTTTCAGGACATGAAAACGATTCTGGTAATTGTCCCTGACGGCGGCATGCTGTTTGAAGCCGCCGGTATCGCCGATATTCTGATGCAGGCTAATCGCCTGCATGCGGAAGCCTTGACCGAGCCTCGCTACCGCATCAGTATCGCCACCACTCAACCTCATCACGTCGTGCACGGCATGTCCGGTCTAAACCTGCTGGCAGACCACCGGCTGGCCGACCTCGATCCCAATGAGCCTCGTGACACCATCATGATCACCGGCAAAGGCCAAAGCGAGCCCGAAGGCAGCGCGGTGGTCGACTGGCTATGCCGCGCCGCGCCAAATACTCAGCGTATTGCCTCCGTGTGCGGCGGTGCGATGCTGCTGGCTCGCGCCGGGCTGCTGGATGGCCGCAGGGCAACGACCCACTGGCGAATGCTGGAAGAGATGCAGGCCAGGTGGCCGCAAATCAACGTGGAAGGCGGCCCTTTGTATATTCAGGACGGCCCGGTGTGGACCTCCGGCGGCGTGAGTTCTGGCTTCGATCTTACGCTGGCGTTGGTTGAGGCGGATTACGGCTTCACCCTCGCGAGGGATGTGGCTCAGGATCTGGTGATGTACCTGCACCGCCCTGGCGGCCAGTTGCAGTTTAGCCGCTATCATCTGCGCCAGGCGGCCAACACCGGGCCGATAAGCCAGCTCCAGGACTGGCTGTTGGATAACCTGGCGGATGATTTGTCGGTAGAAAAACTGGCGGAACGGGTCGCCATGAGCCCACGTAATTTTACCCGCGTCTTTACAAGGGAAACCGGCGTTACGCCCGCCCGCTATGTGGAAGAAGCCCGGCTAGCCGCCGCCCGCCACCACCTTGAGCAGTCAAACGACACCCTGGAGCGGGTCGCCTGCGCCTCGGGCTTTGGCACCGCCATTAACCTGCGTCGCGTCTTTGAGCGCCAGCTTCACCTCACCCCGGGGGAATACCGCGAACGCTTCCATTGCCGGAAGTTGGCATGAATTGATCCTTTTTTGTCATTTACGCCATTTCACTCCGCGCCTACTCTGATGCCAGACATTCAAGAGAAGGAGTGAATCATGGTTAAGGTCGGGATTAATGGTTTTGGCAGAATCGGACGTAACGTGCTGCGCGCTGCCCTGGGTAACCCCAATATTGAGATCGTGGCCATCAACGATCTGACGGACAGCAAAACCCTTGCACATCTGTTAAAACACGACTCGCTGATGGGCAAACTACCTGCGCCAGTGGAAGCCTCCGAAGGGCTGCTCCACGTTGACGGCAAGCCGGTTCGCGTTTTCAGTGAAAGAGATCCGGCGCAGATCCCATGGCGTGACGTCGGCGTAGATATCGTTATCGAGGCCACCGGCTTTTTCACCAGCCGCGAAAAAGCTGAAGTTCACATCACCCACGGCGGCGCAAAACGCGTCATCATTTCTGCCCCTGGCAAAGACGACGATCTGACTATCGTGCTGGGCGTGAACCACGAAAGTTACGATCCGCTGAAACACTTTGTGGTCAGCAACGGCAGCTGTACCACCAACGGCCTGGCCCCTGCCGCGCAGGTACTGCATCAGGCCTTCGGCATTGAACACGGCCTGATGAACACCACTCACGCCTACACCAACAGCCAGGCGCTGCACGACCAGCCGGAAAAAGATTTGCGCGGCGCACGGGCGGCAGCGCTGTCGATTGTGCCGTATTCCAGCGGCGCGGCTAAAGCCCTCGGCAAGGTTATCCCTGAACTTGACGGGCGCCTGACAGGCTACTCTCTGCGCGTGCCGGTACCGGTAGTGTCTATCGTTGATTTAACCGTGACGCTCAAACGCGATGTCACGGCGGAAGAAGTGAACGCGGCGTTCCGCAAAGCCGCTGAAGCCGGCCCGTTGAAAGACATTCTGGGCTACAGCGATGAGCCGCTGGTCTCCAGCGATTATCAGGGCGACCCGCGCTCTTCTATTATTGACGGGCTTTCAACCCTGGTGATTGGCGGTAACCTGGTGAAAATCCTGGCCTGGTACGACAACGAATGGGGCTTCTCTAACCGCCTGGTTGACCTTGCTCTGCTGATGGATAAACGTGGGCTGTAACGGCAACTGAAATAGAAAAGCCAGCCTTGCGGCTGGCTTTTTTATTACAGCCCCTGCAGTAACAGAGGCTGGCAGAGGCGTTTACTTACAGCGCCATATCGTGCTGGGTAGCGGCTTCCGCTTTCGCTTCGGCTGGTTTTGCTACCGGCGTTTCGCTTTGGTCGTTCATCTGAATAACAGGCGGTTTGGTCAGCTGCAGCGTGGCTGCTGTGTCATCCCAAACTTTCTGCGTCAGCGCCGCGTTGCCGTTCATCTCCTGGCCGTAGCTTGGCACAACGGCGCGGATCTTACTCTGCCACTCAGGCGAGTTGAACTGCTGCGGGAACATCTGCTTCAACACGTTCAGCGTGATAGGCGCCGCGGTAGAAGCGCCTGGGGATGCACCCAGCAGAGCAGAAATGGTTTTCTGCTGGTCAACAACCACTTCGGTACCGAGCTTCAGGACACCGCCTTTGTTCTCATCTTTTTTGATGATCTGCACGCGCTGACCGGCCTGGATCAGTTTCCAGTCTTCTTTACGCGCCTGCGGGTAGTACTCTTTCAGCGCTTCAAAGCGATCTTCATCACTCAGCATCACCTGACCAATCAGGTATTTCACCAGGTCAAAGTTATCCAGACCTACGTCGGTCATCGGCATAAAGTTGCTGGTGGTGGTCGTGCTCAACAGATCAAAGAAAGAGCCGTTTTTCAGGAATTTGGTAGAGAAGGTCGCGAACGGCCCGAACAGCACTACGCGCTTACCGTCGATAAAGCGGGCATCAATGTGCGGCACGGACATCGGTGGTGCACCCACGGAGGCCTGACCATACACTTTTTCGAGATGCTGGCTGGTTACCACCGGGTTTTCGGTCATCAGGAAGGAGCCACCCACCGGGAAACCGGCGTAGTTTTTCGATTCCGGAATACCGGTTTCCTGCAGCAGTTTCAGTGCGCCGCCGCCAGCCCCGATAAAGACATATTTCGCGTCGATGGCGTGCTCTTTGCCGCTGGTGACGTCTTTGATGGTGACGTGCCAGGAATTATCGCCGTTGCGTTTGAAGTCGGTGACTTCAGAAGAGGTTTGCAGGGAGAAATTCGGGCTTTTTTTCAGGCTGCCGATCAGCTGACGGGTAATTTCACCGTAGTTAACGTCGGTCCCAACTGGCGTCCAGGTCGCCGCCACTTTTTGATTCGGGTCGCGCCCTTCCATGACCAGCGGAGCCCACTGTTTAATTTGCTCGTGGTTAGTGGAGAATTTCATCCCCTGGAACAGCGTGGTTTTCTGCAGCGCGTCATAGCGCTTGGTCAGATACTCAACGTTTTTATCACCCCAGACAAAACTCATGTGCGGCGTGGAATTAATAAATGAATGTGGGTCGTTCAAAATACCGCGCTGAATTTGTGCGGACCAGAACTGGCGGGAAATCATAAACTGTTCGTTAATTTCCAGCGCTTTGCTGACATCAATAGAACCGTCCGGGCGCTCCGGCGTATAGTTCAGTTCCATATTTGCAGAGTGCCCGGTACCGGCGTTATTCCAGCCGTTGGAGGACTCAAGCGCCACGCCATCAAGCTTCTCAACCATGACCTGTTTCCAGTCCGGCTGCAGCTCCTGGAGCCACGTCCCGAGAGAGGCGCTCATAATACCGCCGCCAATCAGCAGGAAGTCGGTTTTTTGCGTGGAATCCGCGTTAGCGTAGCTAGCAGAGCTTACGAATAACGCCAGTGTTGTCAGAGAAATAATTGTCTTTTTCATTGCAGGCATAATAATTCTATTGCATCGCAGGTGAATGAAGTAAATCTATGTTAACCCACTTTCACGATATTTTAAAATCTCATTCACAACCTGATTAATCCATACAATTAATGCCAATGATTTTTTTAATTAAAAAAACCAAATAAAATCAAATATCATTAAAATAATATACCCGGATAATACATCCTGTATTCCAGGTATTATTAGCGGTAATCCGCTTAGTTATCGGGATGTTATTGGCAAAAAAAATCCACGCACATGCATGGATTTTATCCTTATTCCGTTCCTGTAAAAGGCGATAAATTCGTCGTTAACGGTTTGTGCTATTCTGCTCTACCGCCTTAATAAAGACGGCAAGATGGGTACGAATAAATGCATCCGTGGCAGAATCAATTAAACGCCCGTTCTCTAATTTCTGGTTCGCAAAGCTGACTGCCAGCTCCGGCAGCGGCACCATATTGCACAGCATTGAGGCCAGCGTTTCCCGCAGCTGGTATTGCGCCCTGACGCCGCCAAGCGCGCCGGTCGACTGCGAAACGAAAAAGACATATTTTCCCAGCATACAGCTGGCTCTGACTGGCCGTGACAGCCAGTCGAGCGCATTTTTGAGTACGCCGGGCATACCGTGATTGTATTCCGGTACCGTAATAATCACCGCATCAGCCTCAGCCACCAGCCGGCGGGCGCTTACCACTGGCTCAGGTAATTCCCCCTTTTCCAGATCCTGGCAATAATGTTCCAGGACGCCAATATCAAGCACACTAAAATGACTCTGTTCGGGCAGCATTTCGCTGATGCTGTTGAGCAATGCACGGGAAGCCGAATCGACCCGCAAGCTACCGGCGATCCCCACGAAGCGTAATGTTTTCATCTTGTTCTCCTCTAATTTTCTCGATGCCGGTATTATGAGAAAAAGAATGTGATAATTCTTTCGCTAATCCGCCAAAACCCTTCGCAGGAGTGCCAACATGCCAGACGCCCTTTCCGTGGCTATCGCTGCTTCCGACATGGCACATCGTCGCGGTGACGACGTGACGTTTCACCGCCATATGCACGGTCAGTTAAGCGTCACCCTGGAAGGTACTCTTCGCCTGCAAACCGAAACGGGTTGGTGGCTGGCAACGCCCGGTAACGGCGTTTGGGTGCCGCCGGGGCTGTTACACCGGGCGCTTTATACCGAGCGTTCGCGGCTAATCAATCTACGATTCAGGCAAGGATTCGAGCGGCTATTGCCGGACAACAGCTCGCTTATCGTCGCTTCAAACCTGCTGACGGAGCTGGCGAAAGAAGCCTTAGCGATTCAACACAACAGCGATTCGAACGAACAACTCGAACTGATTGCACAGCTGCTGCACTTCCAGCTGCGAAAACAGGTGTTGAAAACAGACCTGTTTGTGCCTGAGGGTAAAGATAAACGGCTGAGGCTAGTCACCAGTCTGCTGCGGGAAGATCCGGCCTGTAGCAAAACGCTAATTCAGCTGGCCGCCGTTGCCTTCATCAGCCCCAGAACATTAGGCCGCCTTTTCGAAAGCGAAATCGGGATGAATTTTACTCCCTGGCGGGAAAGAATGAGGATAATCAGTTCAGTGGAAAAATTGGTTAACGGCGAGCCGATAACTCAGGTGGCCTATGATATGGGCTATCAAAGCGCCAGCAGCTTTACCACTGCCTTTACCCGAATTATCGGCCTGCCGCCGGGGCGTTATCTTAAAGAGACTTTCACCCCGGACAAAAGCTGACGGCGGGTGACGGCGGCCAGCGCAAGCACCAGCATCATCACGATTTCAGCCGCCAGGAAGCCGATCATCGCCACGGAGTAATCCCCGCTTTGATGCTGCAGATGCAGGAACAAAGCTCCAAGGACCGCCGGGCCAAGTCCCAGCGCAGACTGCTGCAGGGTACTCAATATTGCGCTTGCTGCTCCGGCATCGTTCAGGTCGATATCGCGCATCCCAATGCGGTAGAAACTGTTCACAATCAGCGCCTGGCCGTAGCCCACCACCAGCGTCGCCGGGGCAATAGCCAGCGGACCTGCATGGGTGCCAAAGTGGTAAAGCGTAAATATCAGCCCCAGCAGACCCACCACCTGGATAGCAATCCCGCTCAGCAAAATAGTGCTTAACGAATGGCGCACGATAAGCCTCGGGGCAAACCACGCGGAGACAAAATACGAAATGCCCATGGCAATAAAGCTGTTCCCGGACTGCCACGGCGCCATTCCCATGCCCGACTGGAGCGTCAGCGCCATGCAGAACATAAAGCCCGACCAACAGGTAAAGAACAGCAGCGCGATCAGCAGGCCAAACCTTATGCTGCCCAGCTTAAGCAGCCTTGGCGGCAAAAGTGGCTGTAGCCCCCGCTGCTGCTGGTTTAGTGCGCCAACGCGCATCAGATAACCGAGCGGCAGCGTTGCCACCAGCATCAGCTGCATCGGCCACGGCCAGTGCAGCTCGGGCCCAAGCGCCATAGGAAACAGCAGGCAACACAGCACCAGCGCGAGGGTAACGGTACCCTGCCAGTCAATGCGCGAGTGGCTTTCGCTCCGCGTTTCAGGAATATAGAACCGGCTCAGCACCAGTACCAACAGGCAGATAGGCACGTTGATAAAGAACGCGTTTCGCCAGCCCAGCCCGGCAATATCCGCCGACACCAGCCAGCCGCCTCCCATCTGGCCGATAATAAAAGCGATCCCGCCAATGCCGCCATACAGGCTGATAGCCCGGGCGTGAGCGGTGCCTTTGAGCGTCACGTGCAGTGTGGCAAGGATCTGCGGCACAATCAGCGCAGCCCCGACGCCTTGCAGAGTACGAGCCGCCAGCAGCTCGGTGACCGAACCGGAGATCCCGCACAGGAAAGAAGCAATACCGAACAGGGCCACGCCCCATAGCAACGTTCTGCGGCGGCCGTGGTTATCGCCAAGCTTGCTGCCCACCGCCAGGCTGACGGCAAAGGCGACGCCGTAAAGTGCCACAATAAGTTCAAGCTGGGTTGGCGTGGTGCCAAGGGACTCCGTGATCGAGTCCAGCGCCACGTTGGTGATAGACGTGTCGATTAACGGCAGCATCTGGCCCGTCAACAGCAGCACCAGGCCAGCACGACCGGGTGAAACAGGCGAATTATTCATCAGGGACTCCATTGCATAGTTCAGGATACCGACGTAGGATCCCTGAACATTTAACCGGGTACCAGTTCTTACTTATACTGGTACTGATACTACCATTCTGGAGTATTTGTGATGCTCATCACTCAGCCTGAGCTGCGTCATGGCCCGCTGGACGACAGCCGTAAAATGCTGGCGCTGTTTTTGCGCACCCGGCGCGAAAGTCTGGACCCGCAGCGGTTGGGTTTACCGCGCAGCGGACGTCGCCGCACGCCCGGCCTTCGCCGTGAAGAAGTGGCGCTGCTGGCTGACATCGGCGTGACCTGGTATACCTGGCTTGAGCAGGGGCGGGAAGTGAATCCTTCGGCCACTGCCATGACGGCGATCGCCAGCGCGCTGCAGTGCTCCCCGGCGGAAACCCGACACTTGTTTATTCTGGCTGGCCTGCCCCCGTCCGAAGCTCCCGCCGCCGCGCAGTGCGAAGGACTCAGCCCCGCCGCCCGCCGGATGTTGGACGCCCTGATGCCTAACCCCGCCAGCATCCAGAAGCCGAATTTCGACATCCTCGGCTATAACTCGCATTTTTGCCAGTTGATGGGGGTCGATCTCGACAATGAACCGCCGGAGCATCGCAACTGCATTTATCAGTATCTGACCAATGAGACCTGGCGGAGCCGGGTAGACTGTAACGAAGATGTGCTGCCCAAGTTTGTGGGCTGGTTCCGCGCCGGGATCACCGAGCACCGCGGCGACCCGCGCTGGGAAACACTGCTGGAATCGTTTTTCGCCGCCTCCCCCGCGTTTAAAACGCTCTGGGAGCAGCGCTATGAGATCCGCAATATCGAAAACCATATAAAACAGTACACGCACCCGCAGATCGGCACCTTCGGTATGCAGCAGATCAACTGGTACTCTGCGCCGCGAGACGGTTCAAGGCTGCTGGTTTACCTCCCGGTTGATGAACTGGGTGAACGAGCTTTGCGACTTTTTTCTCAAGCGAGCGGAGCCTGAATTTCTGCAAACGCATCGGGCAACCTGCAGACGGCCCGATGTTTTTTATTGTTTTAAGAATAACCTCAGGGAAACCACAAAAGACCATTCGCATTGACGTCAGAATAAAAATAAGACTTCGCTGAAAACCTTGAATTTATCAAACAAATTCAAAAAATTAACGCTATCTTCATGCTTTTCATTCCTCTTAGATGCCCCCTTGATCATTTTTAAACCAACCCAATTTTCTGCTCTACCAACCTGGCATCAAACCTTCATGTACGTAATAGGTTATTCCACTGTTATAACACCATTGAATTGTTAACCGGGCTATGTAAAATCACTCTACTATGCTGAAACCACGCGAATTCCTTGCGCCGGCGAGATACCCAAGCCGCCACGCCGTTTTGCGTGGGCGTACCTCACGTCGTGGATAATTTTCCTGTGCGGCGCTCCTTGCTCCCGCGGCGGTTGGGTTTTAACCTTTTTCTCAGGGAACGTCTCAATGAAATTGCGAAGCCTGTTAGTCCTCCTTGTTGTCACTACGGTTGTCGGCTGTAAAGCGCCGCCGCCGAAGATGACCGACGACACCATTGTGACCAGCACGGTAAACGGCGTCACCCTGACTCACCGCTATATCGTTGAAGTACCAAAAGAATTTACACCTGTTGACGCCGAGTATCGGGCGCTTTATCCGGGCTCTATTATGAGCAAACCCGATTTTGGTGGCAAAGTACTGGCACAGCTTGAAAGCGGCCAAAGCTACACGGTGTTAGGCGAGGTAGAAAATCACTGGTTTGCTATCGCCGAGCAGGATAAACAAGAGCTGCTGGGCTATGTGCCGCTCAGGGCGCTGGTAAAAAGCGAGCTGTATAACCAGACGCTGAAAAAAGACCGCCCTCGCCCTCGCCGTGCGGCCAAAAAATCCACCTGCGTTGCGGTAGATAATAAAAGTAAAGCCTGCCAGAACGCCGATAACGGAACGTGGATCATTAATTAAACTTCCCCTCCGGGGGTTTTCTAACCAAAGATTTTGGTATGAGAGTAGCAACGACTCACCCGGCAACCTGTACGGGCGTTAACGTTGCCCTCTCTTTACACACAGGCTAACAAGGATCTTTATGAAACTCTGGCTTTCGGGTATGGCATTGCTGCTGGCATCCACTATCGTCTGGGCAGGGAACTACCGCATTGTTCAGTCGCCGTCCCAAAAGCTGGACGTGTGGATAGACAACATCAAAAGCAATGCCCCTCAAAGCTGGTGCGGAAGCGATCTGCCGGTTCGTATTGTGGCAAACGGGGATAAAAACCCCCTTATTCTGAAAACGTTCATGCCTCGCCTCGGCGCACTTCTGGAAAACCAGTGCAGCGAGATTGAGCGCGTTAACTGGCAATTGGAAGATCCCGAGGGCGCATCCCTTGCCCGCGGTTCCGCCACCAAGGCCAGCGACTGGGAAGTCACTATTGAATCCCCACTCTCTTCGGTCGCTAACCGCAACGAACGTCCGGAAGATCTTTCCACGCCTCTCGACCGCACGCCGTGGCTGGAGTTTACCCTGCAGGATGGTTGCCACTTGCGCACATTCTGGCAGGGCGACGCCGCCAGCAGTTCCCTGTTTATTCCGGGTAAAGAGAATGGCAAATGTGAAAAAGGTGGCTGGCTGAACGGCACCAGCGAAGTGGTTCAGCGCGGCACTGGCGGCGAAAAGCGCATTATGATGACGTTTGTCCACGGTTTCCCGGTCAGCGGATTGAATCCCTCAGCGGATGCCGACAGTCTGCTTATCACCAGCGTGAACAATGAGCGCATGGTGGTTAGCAATGAACAGGCACCACAAAGCTGGCTAATTTTGCCCTACCATCCTGAGATCAACGGCTGGAAAGCCAGCGGCACCGTTGCCGTAGAGGTATCTCGCGACATGGCGCTGGATGAACAACGCCTCCAGACGCGGCTCAACGAGGTGCGCAAGCTCTGGTCCGCCTGGCTGACGCCAGGTACGTCCATCACGCTGCTGCTGGTTGAATCCCTGCATCCGCAGCTGCGCGACCCGGCCGCCGGCGCCTGGCGCGCCCAAAAATAAACAGGCCGCAAATTGCATGATTACGCGCAGAGAACATTATGCTAGATAACGATTTTATCCCAAAAGTCCCGAACGCTCTGCCGCCTGGCTACCGCTTCGATGAATTTGAAATTCAGGAAGCCATCGACGCCAGCATGACCAGCATTCTTTATCGGGCGTGGGATCACCAGCTAGAACGCCTGGTGGCTATCCGTGAATACATGCCTAAAGCTTACGTGATGCGCAATGACATGATGGAACTGGTGCTGCACAGCGAACGCGATCACCTGGTCTATACCACCGGCCTGAACAGCTTTATGCAAGAAGCGCGTCAGCTGGCGCACTTTAACCATCCGAATCTGCCTCAGGTGCTGCGCATCTGGAGCGATAACAATACGGCTTACGTCGTCACACTGTTTTATAGCGGCATCACGCTCGATGAACTGCAAAAACAGCAGCCGTCGCTGATTGATGAAGCGTGGCTCCGCCGGATTCTGCCAATGCTTTGCGGCGCGCTGGCAACGCTGCATGCGGCCGAGCATCTGCACCGCAACCTGTCGCTGAAAAGCATTCAAATTCAGGATAATGGGCTGCCTATCCTGCTCAACACTGGCGCGCCACGCCGGGGGCAAGGCTCACTGGATGAAGGTAACACCCTGCTCCATCCCGGTTTTGCCCCGCTGGAGCAATACACCGGAGACCTGGCCAGCCAGCTAGGGCCATGGACCGATATCTACGCCGTCGGTGCCGTGCTGTATACGCTTATTACCGGCAGTGCACCGCCTGCCAGCGTCGCTCGCAGTATTCAGGACAGCTGCGTCAGGCTCGCGGAAAGCCAACCCGAAGGCTATTCCCTCAATTTACTGCAGGCGGTTGATAAAGCGCTGTCGCTGAAGCCGGAAGATCGCCCTCAGTCCATTGACGCTTTTGCGGCCCTGCTGAATATCCAGCCAGACGACGTACGTGAACTGGTGAGCAGTAAAAAAACTGGTACCGCTCTGGTACCGGTAGACGATCCTGACAGCACCGTGGCTCTTCCGCGTTGGAAACGCTATCAAGCAGCCCTGCAAATCGGCGCTGCTGCCGTCGCGGGCCTGATTGTCGGTGCACTACTTTTTGGCCGGGGAAGCCCTGCTGTAAGTTCGCCGGAACCTGCCCCTGCGTCACTGGCGGTGAATCAAAGCCCGGCACAGGTCAGTGCGGCCCCTGCAGCCGCCGCGGCTGAAAGTACGCTTGCCAGAGTCTATATCCGAATGAACGACGGTGAGCAGCTTTCGGTGAACGGTAAAGTGCAAAAGCTGACGCCCGCTGCCAACGGTTTTGCATCACTTCAGCTCCCGGCCGGCAAATACTTGTTGGCGCTGAGCGGAGGCGAAACACCCCGCAAGCAAACCATTGTGGTAGCGAATTCCGGTACCTGGCTGGTGAACCCACAGGGGTGATTACAGAGGCAAAACATCAGGGTATAGTGCTGGCTGAAATATTTTGACATCAACAAAGGAAGCGATGATGGCATCTGCCGTAGCCAGCTATACCAACCGGGCCATACAAAAATTACAGAAACTGGGCATCATGCCCGCACCAGAAGCCGAAACACCGGTGCTGGTGCTGCTGGACGCGATTGCGGACCTTGATACCGATCGCGTTATCGCTATCGGCAGAACATTGCAGCAGCAAAGCGCATTTAATGCCGTCGTGCGCGACAATATTTCAAGCATGGATGTTGCCAACCGCCAGACAAAAATCGTCGCCGCTTTCGACTCTATCCGCCAGGATGCAACCCAAATGGTGGGCTGGCTTGACGACGGAAAACTTGACCTGATGGAGCGCATTAAATCCGGTTGGATGACCCTCCGTCGTGGCTCCATTCCGGATCGATTCAACGCTATCAAAAAGACCTGGCTCGAGGTGGCGAAAGCCTCCGATGACCAAATCTCCCGCGAGAAAGTTATTCTCGACGCCTATCAGGATTTCCGTTTTGGCCTGAAAGAAGCTCATGTGGATGCCATGGCGCTTATGACCATGGCAGAGCAACGTGTAGAACAATGCCGTCAGACGCTGCTGAGCGCTCAGACCGCCGCTGACAGTAACGATACCGCTGACGGTGCAGAACGCTCACGCCGCGAATTGGTCCGGGATGAAGCCCTCCGCGCGATGCAAAAAGAAGATGAGCGCTATCAAATCGTCAAGGACCTTACCGACAACCTGCTTATCGCCTACAACGCGGCGGAAGCGGTATTTGCCCGACTGCAGCAAACTAACGCCATTAAAGAGCGCGTTTACCGCCAGGGCGTGACCTTCTTTGCCACGAACGAAATCGTCTTTACCGCGCTTTCCGCTTCAATGACCTCGCTGCAAGGCCTGGACGAAAGTACCAAAACGCTGGAAGCAATGAAGGCTGGCATCAACGACGGGCTTAACACTATTGCTTCCAACGGCACCAAACAGCTGGAAGCAGGACTTCGGGCTGGTTACGGATCAACCATCAAAGCAGAATCACTGCGTTCTCTGGTGAACGCCATCGTCAGTTTCCAGGAATCCAGCTACAAAATGATTGAGGAACTGCGCGGCGAAGCCACGAAAAATGCTGAAGAGCTGGCGGCGGTGGTGGAAGACGGGAAGCGCCGCTTCACCAGCATTGTCAATAAAGCAGAACTGACGCGCTGATCCCGGCGTTTCAACGCCCCTATTCCGACGTGATTCACGGAGAACCTGAGTTAAATGGAAGCCTATAAACTGGCACGAACGCTGGCGCAAAATACCGCCAGCCAGCGTTTACAGCTCTCATCTGTCGAAGCCTCTGTGGCCGATCTGCGCGGCCAGCAGCTCTCGTTGCAGCAGCAGATCGCCTCTCTTTACCAAAAAATGGCGACGTTGCTGCTGCAGGAATCCTCATCCGTGGATGTGGACGAGCAGAACATTCAAGTCTTGCTGCAGCAGCTAAACAAGGAAATTGACCTCACTCGCCAGCAGCTCACGGCCGAAGAACAACGTTTCCAGCAGCATCAACGGGCTCTGGTAACCTTGGATGAACAAGTCGACCAGCAAGAAGCCGAGCGAGAAAAGCAGCTGGCCGCAGATCCGCTAGCTGAGCAGGCTCGAACAGAGAAAGAGAGCTTCACCGCAGAATTAGAGAAAGAAACCGCACTTCACGCCGAACTTGACGTTGAGGTCGCGCAGAAAACGGCGGTTTACGACCAACAGAAATTGTTTAGTTATTTGCTGAGCAAAGGCTACGGCACCGAGAAATATCGCGCCTGGCGCCTTCGGCGTAACCTCGACAGCTGGATTGCCGGACTCTGCCGCTTTAACGAAAACGTTGCTAATTACCATATGCTTTTTGCGCTACAGACTGCCTCCGAAACCAAACTGCAAACGCTGCGCCAGTTGGCGGCTGCGCGGGACGAGCACTTCAAAGGTTTTGTTAGCCGCGTAGAAAAAAATGTAGGACTGCCCGAGTTGTATCAGCGGCTTGAAGCCCTGGAAGCCAATCTGACAGTCAGCCAACAAAAGGTTAGCCAGCTGCAGTTGAAAATACAGGAATATGCCAACGGAGAAGGTGAAAGTTTTCAGCGTATTATGCGCAGACTGTCGGAGCAGATGTCGCGTCTTCCCCAGCAGAAGCTCAGCGAACTGGTGGCGCGTACTGCCTCGCCGGATGACGATATTATGCTGGAAAGAATACGCACCCTCATTCCTCAGGAAACAAGCCTCGTTGGCCGTATTGCCGCCGCGCAAACCGACCAGGAGAGTGCAAGGAACGATCTTGGCCGGGCTGAATCCCTGGAGAGCGCTTTCCATCAGCATGGCTTTAACGATCCCGACCTGGAGTTTAAATGGGGCCTGCTTGATAGCGAGGAAAAACAGATCAAGCGCTATATGAACGGCGAACAAAGCCTGAAAGATATCATGGCTAAAATCTCTGCGGCCTCTCGTAAGCGGCCGAAGCCCGCAGTCACCAGCAGCTATAGCAGCGCCCGACGCCCCGCTTCCAGCTCGATGTGGACATCCAGTTCATCCTCCGGTAGAGGCTCCAGCACAAGTTCGTCCGGCAGGGGTTTTAGCTCTTCTTCTTCAACCGGTGGCGGCAGTTACCGGACCACGGACAGTTTCTGATGGATAAGATAAAACTCAGCGATCAGCTTGGGGCGATGGCTATCATCGACACACTGCATGCCCAGCAAATTGCCGTTGACGAGCATTTAGACCTGCCGTTATTAAGGCAGAAAATCAGCCAACGCATACGCGATTACTACCAGAAATCGGGCACTGTTGTGAGTGACGAGCTGATTGAAGAAGGTGTGAAAAACTGGTTCACACACCGTCTGAGCTATCAGTCACCGTCGCTAACCCTCAGCCAGCGGCTGGGCGCAAACCTGTACCTGACCAGCCCGAAGTGGTTAAAAGGACTGGCCGTGCTGGTGTTGTGCGGCGCCCTGTTTACCGGCTATCGTCTTTATGACGCCCATAAGCAGCAGGTAGCGTTGAGCGACAATATTGCGCTGCAGATAAAGAGAAGCCAGGACCTGACGGGGATTGCCCACTACATAAAGGGGACGCTGGATGTTGCCAATAAGGCGGCACTTGTCTGGGCCACGAAACCGTTAGCCGAGGTTGAGGATAAGGTCAACGGCATGTTGGAGCAGTTTTCGCATCAGCAGCCACAAAACTTGGTGATGGCGGGTTCCCGTACTGAGCGCGAGGAACAGCTCCAAGCGCTTACAGCGCTGAACGACAAACAAAGAGATCGCCTGGAATATACCAATAATCTCATCGTCGACGTACCTCGTCTGCTGCAGGCTGACGGCGCGCTGCAGGAGATTACCGCTGATCCACAGTTCGCGACATTCCTCAGCCAGTCCTCTGACGTTTCAGCCAAATTCGAGGCGGCGAAACAGGCTATCTTGCAGAATAGCCCGACGGTGGAGGCCACTGTGGCAACGGTCAGCACCGCCGTTGAGCAGCAAAAAACTCGCATTGAGCGAATGAAAATTTTTGCGGAAAAGAAGAATAAGCTTCTCGGGCTTCCCCTTTCCAGTGGCGACAGGAAAACACTCAGCGATTTCGTCGCTGGGCTAGAGCGTAGCTTAGCCGCACGCGGCTATACGGAGATTATTCCACCGCCAGAATGGATAGAGTCCATCAACCGAATCGATGAAATGTATGCCTATGTGGTGGAACCTCTGACGTTCATCGTTGTGGATCGCATCGGTGAAAAATCGGGTGTGGAGAGAACTTACGATGAATCAGGCGGCCGCAGCTGGTACCTGATAACAGAAGCGATAAACAGCCGCGGCGTGCCGCAGGCGGTGTGGGTCAAAGACAGTGAAACCGGGCGGGAACGCAAGACAACCACCTTCGGAATTCGAATCTCCCAGGCCGAGTTTGAAAAGCTCAAAAAAGACAAGCAGGAAGATGGGCATATCGATAACTACATCGTCGGTAATAAGCCAGCCAATCAACTTACCGTTCGTTATCAGCGCCCGGTCATGAGCGGGCGGATTCTGAGCTGGTAATGATGAAACCTGAGCCAGCATTTTTTTAGACAGTGAATGTTACACGATACTTCAGCCCCGCTCTGTGGGGCTTTTTTATGGGGTAAATAATCCGGTTTTTCTCTTTTTATCTTCAACGGTGCTCGAAATTCAGAAAATTCAACTAAGGTTTTCAGGGAGTTGATCGCAACGTAGTGCGTTGCGTCCCATCGATGGAGAAGAAATGATGATAAAAACCGTTTTGCGCCGGCCTTATGCGCTTTGCTTTGCGGCCCAGATGGCCGGTGCCGTATTTGGCCTCACGCCGCTTGCTTCATTTGCAGCCTAGGAAACAGAAACCCCACGTCCACACGAGCCTCAATCGCCCGATGAGCTTTTTGGGCCTTTGTTTATTGATGTTCAAACGGCGAAGCTGTTCCCAGACCAGAAAACCTTTGCGGATGCCGTGCCCAAAGGCGACCCGCTGATGATCCTTGCGGACTACCGTATGCAGCGTCGACTCTCCGGGTTCGACTTACGCCATTTTGTTGATGTGAATTTTATCCTGCCGAAGGAAGACAAAAAGCCTGTGCCGCCGGAAGGAGAAAGCCTGCGGGAGCATATCAACGGGCTCTGGCCAGAATTGACTCGTACCGCGAACAGCGACAACAAATGGGACCCGCTTCTCCCGTTGCCAAAACCCTATGTTGTGCCCGGCGGGCGCTTCCACGAGCTTTACTATTGGGACAGTTACTTCACCCTGCTGGGGCTGGCGGAAAGTGGACGCTGGGATGACGTGCAAAATATGGTGGACAACTTTGCGCACGAAATCGATACCTGGGGTTACATCCCCAACGGGAACCGCAGCTACTATCTGGGCCGTTCGCAACCACCGTTCTTCGCTATGATGGTGGAACTGCTGGCGCAGAATAAAGGCGATAGCGTTTACACAACTTATTTCCCGCAGTTGAAGCAGGAGTACAACTGGTGGATGGAAGGCAGCGACGCCCTCAAACCGGGTGAATCCCATGCCCGCGTGGTGAAACTCAAGAATGGTGCCCTGCTCAACCGTTACTGGGATGAGAAAGACACGCCGCGAACCGAGTCTTACCTCGACGACGTCACTACTGCGAAAAATACGCCGTCGCGTGCGGCCACGGATATTTATCGCGATCTGCGGGCCGCCGCCGCTTCCGGCTGGGACTTCAGCTCCCGCTGGATGGATAATCCAGCCCAGCTGGGCACCATCCGTACCACAAGCATTGTTCCTGTGGACCTAAATGCGCTGCTCTATCAGCTTGAAAAAACTCTGGCGCACGCCAGCGAGCTGGCAAAAGATAGCGCCGCAGCACAACGCTATAAGCAGGCAGCGATTGATCGCCAAAAAGCGATTGAGCAAAACCTGTGGAACGCCAAAGAAGGCTGGTACGCGGATTACGATCTGAAAAGCAACGCGGTTCGAAACCAGCTAACCGCCGCCGCCCTGTTCCCGCTCTATGTTCATGCCGCTTCGCAAGACAGAGCGGATAAGATGGCGAAAGCCACCCGCCAGCATCTGCTCAGCGCGGGTGGACTTGCCACCACTAGCGTAAAAACGACTCAGCAATGGGATACTCCAAACGGTTGGGCGCCGCTGCAATGGGTCGCCACCGAAGGTCTGCAAAATTACGGGCATAACGACCTCGCGCTGGAAGTCAGTTTCCGCTTCCTGAGCACGGTGCAGAATCTCTACAACAAAGAGCAAAAGCTGGTTGAAAAATACGATGTGACCACCGGTGGCACGGGCGGTGGCGGCGGTGAATATCCGCTACAGGATGGCTTCGGCTGGACCAACGGCGTCACGCTGAAAATGCTGGATTTGCTTTGCCCGAAAGACAAACCCTGCGACAACGCGCCGGATAAACTGCCTTCAGCCACGCCAGGCCCGGTGACGGAAACGGTCAAAACTGCTGCAGATAAAATGGAGACGTCGCCTGCCTCGAGCAAGCCAGCGCCGTAACCTGCCCGCACTGACCACGGCATTATTGCCGCTTAATCATCTCATTTAAAACAACAAGCCCATGAAATCATCCGTTATTTCATGGGTTTTCATGCATTAAAAAACATCACATACCTTGCACTCACAAAAAATAACGATAACAATTCGCATTCGAAATCGCATTTAAACCGCGTTTTCCCGTCGCATGCCGGCGGAGGATTTCCATCAGGATGATGACCTCAATACTTCCGGACAAAAAAATGATAAAGGTTTTTACCGTCAAGCGCTCCGCTTTACTCTGCGCGCTGGCGCTCATCGCCCCTTTTTCTTCATCGGCTGAAGAAACCCTGGTTGTGACCGCCAAACCTGCTGACACCGCAACCTCTCCTACGCTTGGCTATACCGCCACCACAACCCGTGGTGCGACCAAAACCGACGAGCCGCTGATTACCACCGGGCAAAGCATTTCCGTCGTGACCCGCCAGCAAATGGAAGACCAGGGCGCGCAAACCATTAACAGCGCGCTGAACTATACCCCGGGCGTGTTCACCGGCTTCTCCGGTGGCGCAACCCGCTACGATACCGTCGCGTTACGGGGCTTCCACGGCGGGGATGTGAATAATATCTTCCTTGATGGCCTTCGCCTGATGAGCGACGCGGGCAGCTTTAACGTGGTCCAGGTCGATCCCTGGTTCCTCGAACGGCTGGATGTCATCAAAGGCCCTTCCTCCGCACTTTACGGCCAGACCGTGCCGGGCGGCCTGGTGATGGAAACCTCGAAACGCCCGCAGTTTGTTGAAGAAGGCCACGTGCGGGCAATCTTCGGCAACCACAATACCAACGGTACGGCGTTTGATTACACCAACGCGATTAATGACCAGTGGGCCTTCCGTATCACCGGCCTGACCAAAAATAGCGATACACAGTATGAAAACACGCGTGACGAACGTTACGCTATTTCGCCCTCCCTGCTTTGGCAGCCGGATGATGCAACGTCTTTGGTGCTAAGAGCTTACCTGGAAAAAGATCCGTCCGGCGGCTACCACGGTTCCGTTCCGGGCGACGGCAGTCTTTACACCACCACGGGACGCAAGCTGGATACCGGGTTCTCAGACGTACAGCCGGGGGATGACGCTTTTAAGCGCCACCAGCAGATCTACAGCTACGAGTTTGCACACGCCTTCGACGATGTCTGGTCTTTCCGCTCAAACGCCAGCTATACCCACTCAAACGTAGCGCTTCGGCAGGCTTACCAAATTGGCTGGGCAGATACCGCGCATAACGAACTGTCGCGCTACTACAGCCGTGAAAACTCCTCGCTGGATGCCTGGGCCATCGACAACCAGTTGGAAGCCGACTTCGCGACCGGCGACCTGCAGCATAAAGTGGTGCTCGGCGGGGAATACCACCGGTTCACCAACGATTTGACGGACGGAACGGGCTACACCACCAACCTGAACCCATGGACCGGCGTTTCTGGCGGCGTTGGCGGTTACTACTATTACGATCCACGTGACCCAAGCTACGCGACAATTAATCAGGGGCTTTTGGTTAAATCAGGCCGACGCCAGTATGAGCAAACCGGGGCTTATCTGCAGGATGAGATGAAGTGGGACCGCTGGCATATGACGCTGTCTGGCCGCTACGATCATCTGGTCACCAAAAGTCATCTGGTGGCGGCGGCGATAGACAGTGACGTGACGGACAACCGCAGCGACAACCACTTTAGCGGCCGCGCATCTCTGCTGTACGCCTTTGATAACGGTATTTCGCCGTATGTGAGCTACAGCCAGGCCGTCACGCCGCAGGTACTTTCCGATGCCGAAGGCAAGCTGCTGAAACCGACAACCGCAGAACAGTACGAGGCCGGGATTAAATACCAGCCAATTGGCACCAGCGATCTGTATAGCGCTGCCGTTTACGATTTGACCCAAAAAGATGTGGGCAACCGTAACGTTCAGGGCGGCTATTTTGAACCGGCAGGCAAAGTGCATTCCCAGGGGCTGGAGCTGGAAGCCCGCACTCAGTTGACACCACGCCTGTCGACCATTGCCAGCTACACCCTCAACCGGGTTCGCTATAAAGACGCCATTGACGGTAATGACGGCAACACGCCGTACGTCACGCCAAATCAAATGGCGAGCCTGTGGAGCACGTTTAAAGCCGATTATGGCCTGAGCCTGGGCGCAGGGATTCGCTACATCGGCAAACAATGGGCCGACAACGAAAATACCCTGCGTGTTCCTTCCGTAACGCTGCTGGATGCCATGGTTCGGGCAGATATGGGCGCATGGACACCGTCGCTGAAAGGCGCGTTTGTGCAGCTCAATGCCACCAACCTGACGGGCCGTGACTATGTGGCGGGCTGCTACGGGACAGGCTATTGCTATTGGGGCGCAGAACGTTCCGTGATTGCAACCGTGGGCTACGATTTCTAAACTTGTACAGAAAGCTAAACGTAAAAACGGCCCCGCAGGGCCGTTTTTTGTAATAAATGACTTTCTACCGTCGTACCATCCTGAAAATAGCCAGCACAATAATGGCGCCAATCACCGCCACAAAGAAACTTGGCCAGTTAAAACCGGTTACCGGTCCGCCAAGGTGCAATGCCGTCGCCACCCAGCCGCCGACAACCGCGCCCACGATCCCCAGAATACAGGTGAGGATAATACCGCCGCCGTCTTTGCCAGGCATAATCAACTTAGCGACCACACCCGCGATAAGACCAAAAATAATCCAGGCCAGGATACCCATTTTAGAACGTCCTCTTCTACATTGTGAGCTTTAGCAGGCTCGCCCGAGGCTCTCTGCGCCCCGGCCAGCGACCTGCTGTCAAAAAGAGTATAGTTCGGTTGCAAAAAAACGTGATGAATCTCACCCGGTTATGCCCATTTTCAGGAAAAAATAGTCAAAAATTTGTATTAAGTTTTGTGCGGTTTTGCCGATAAGCTTCGTTACCACAACCTGAAAACACAACAAGGACTTGAGCCTTGAGTCACTATAACGATCAGTTCCTGAAGCAGTCTCCTCTGGCAGTATTAGGTGTGTTACGTGATTTACACAGACAGCAGGTTCCCGTCAGGCTGGAATGGTCTAACGGGCAGTTCATCAGTAAAATTCTCGACGTTTCGGCGGAGCGTTTAGTGCTGGACTTTGGCAGCCAGGCACAGGAGAACCTTTCCGTGCAGAAGGCCAATGATATTGATTTCATCGCTGAAACGCAGGGGGCAAAAGTCGAATTCTCGCTGCCGGGCCTTAAAGCGACGGAATATCAAAATCTCCCGGCGTTTACCACGCCGCTGCCGCCATCGCTGTGGTTCGTTCAGCGTCGGGAATACTTCCGTATAACCGCGCCTACGCAGCCCCAGTACTATTGTCGCACCGAGCTGGCCGATGGGTCTCAGTTTGCCTTCCGGCTCTGTGACCTGTCTCTCGGCGGAATGGGGGCACTGGTTGATGGCACATTGCCGCCAGGCCTTGCGCCCGGCCTGCGTTTTGGCCGCGTAGAGATGGATCTCGTGGAATGGGGCAAGTTTTATTTTGATATGCAGCTGGTGATGGTTTCGGAGCGAAAAGTGGTGGACAGTAAAAATGAGACCATTTCTACTCCGCGCCTGAGTTTTCGTTTCTTAAACGTCAACCCGGCGGTCGAGCGCGAACTGCAGAAGATTATTTTCTCGCTGGAGCGGTCGGCCCGGGAAAGGGCCAACCGTGTGAAATAGCTTAAATAGCATTCATGGCCCGCGTGACCTTATACAGGTAGCGCGGTGCCTGCGGCGCAGGATGGTTAGTCGCTACGTGCTGGTAGAACTCATCCGGACTCAGGCGGTTAATCTTGTCGATCGCGTCCTGCCTGTCAGAGTCAAAGGTTCTTAATAGCGCCCCCGCCCCGTTCACGTAAGAAACGATTAGCGCGTACTGCATCACCTGCGGGTCGTTGATCCCCCGTAAAATGCCGTGTTCCAGAATACTCAAATACGCTGTGCCGATGTCGATATTGCGTGCCGGATCTCGCAGTTCGCTGTCCGATGGCTGCCCACTGAAGCCCTGATTGCGGTATACCTCTTTGCCCGCCGTGGAGCCTTTGATTTGCATCAGGCCGATGGCATTAGAAGCGCTAACCAGCTTCGGGTTGCCGCCGGATTCCACCGCAATGATCGCCGTTATCAACCTTGGGCTAACGCCCCATTGCTGCCCGGAGACTTCGGTCAGCGGCATCCAGTTCAGCGCCCGCTGGGTGGGGATGGTCGGATCCCACGGCGCCTGCTGCTGCGGAGAATGGCTGGAGCAACCGGCCAAAAAAAGCACCAGAATGATAAACCCTCTTAATTTCACGCCTCTATCCTTATTGATGTGGCCGGCCATAACGGCGATGACAAGCGCTCTCGATAGCGGCATGATAACCAATTCATATTCAGCAAGGAAATGCCATGTCTCTGATTCATTTAATCGCCCCATCCGGCTACTGCGTTAATCAACAGGCCGCGGCCAGGGGCATTCGTCGGCTTGAAGATAACGGGCATCAGGTCGTCAATCAGCAGGCAGTGACAAGGCGTTTTCAACGTTTTGCCGGTACGGACAGTGAACGACTGGCGGAACTTAATCAGCTGGCGGCGCTACCGCCGGAAACGGACATTGTGCTGGCCGTGCGCGGGGGTTACGGCGTGAGCCGCCTGCTTGAGCACATTGATTTTTCACGTCTGGGTGCCGTGCTACGCGCCCGGCCACAAATTATCTGCGGCCATAGCGACTTTACTGCTTTTCAGCTAGGCCTGTTGGCACAGTGCGGGGCCATCACCTTCAGCGGGCCAATGCTTGCCGGAAATTTTGGTGCCGAGGAGACGGATGAATACACCTGGCGCCACTTTTGGCAGGCGCTCAGCGAACCGATGTTCACGCTAAGTTGGGAAAACGATGCGCCCGCGATGCAGGCCAGCGGCACGGTTTGGGGCGGCAATCTCGCGATGCTGATCTCTCTGGTCGGCACGCCGTTTCTGCCGCAAATAGACGGTGGCATTCTGGTTGTGGAAGACATTAATGAACATCCCTTCCGCGTTGAGCGCATGCTGCTGCAGCTTTACCATGCGGGGATTCTGTCACGCCAGAAAGCAATTATTTTAGGAAGTTTTAACGGTACAACCACAACAGATTACGATGCAGGATATACTTTTGAAGAAATGCGTAAAACGCTGCAACAGCGCCTGAACGTGCCTGTCCTTTCCGGCCTGCCTTTTGGACATGAACCACAAACCGTGACGCTGCCGCTCGGCGCGTTTGGCGAGCTGGCCCACGACGGCGTGACTTCCCGACTGACGTTGAGTGGACACCCGGTACTTCGCTAAAGAAGCCCGATTTAAGCGCCCTTTTTGAGCGTTTGGGCAGCAGATGACATGTTACAATTCGACAACATAGACAAAGGAGACGAGTGATTTTGGACGCAGGGGCGATTGTCAGTCTGTTTATTTTGGGTTCCGTTCTGGTAACTTGCAGTATCTTATTAAGTTCTTTCTCCTCTCGTCTGGGCATTCCCATTCTGGTTATCTTTTTGGCTATCGGCATGCTGGCCGGGATCGATGGCCTCGGCGGTATCCCGTTTGATAATTACCCTTTTGCCTACCTGATCAGCAACCTGGCGCTGGCGGTGATTCTGCTTGACGGCGGGATGCGAACCCAGGCGAGCTCGTTTCGCGTTGCGCTTGGCCCCGCGCTCTCGCTGGCAACCGTCGGCGTGTTAATTACCTCCGGCCTGACCGGAATTGCCGCCGCCTGGCTGTTCAACCTGAACCTGATTGACGGCCTGCTTATTGGCGCCATTGTGGGTTCGACCGATGCCGCTGCGGTCTTCTCCCTGCTCGGTGGGAAAGGCCTTAACGAACGCGTAGGCGCGACGCTTGAAATTGAATCGGGCAGCAATGACCCGATGGCGGTGTTTCTCACCATTACGCTGATTGAGATGATCCAGCAACACCAGACCGGCCTGAGCTGGCTGTTCCTCGTGCACATCATTCAGCAATTTGGCCTGGGGATTGCGCTTGGCCTTGGCGGCGGCTATCTGCTGCTGCAAATGATTAACCGGATAACCCTCCCCCACGGACTTTACCCGATGCTGGCCCTGAGCGGCGGAATTATGGTGTTTGGCGTGACCACGGCGCTGGACGGTAGCGGTATTCTGGCTGTTTATCTGTGCGGCTTTGTCATGGGCAACCGCCCGATCCGCAACCGTTTCGGGATCCTACAAACCTTTGACGGCCTGGCCTGGATGGCGCAAATCGGCATGTTCCTGGTGCTGGGTTTACTGGTGAATCCGTCCGATCTGCTGCCGATTGCAGTGCCCGCCTTGCTGCTTTCCGCGTGGATGATCTTCTTTGCTCGTCCGCTGTCAATTTTTGCTGGTCTGCTGCCATTCCGCGGTTTTAATCTTCGTGAACGCGTATTTATCAGCTGGGTTGGGCTGCGAGGTGCAGTGCCGATCATCCTGGCAGTGTTCCCGATGATGGCCGGGCTGGATAACGCCCGCCTGTTCTTCAATGTCGCCTTCTTTGTCGTGCTTGTATCTTTACTGCTCCAGGGTACGTCGCTGGGCTGGGCCGCAAAGAAAGCCAAAGTCGTGGTGCCGCCGGTCGGCTGGCCCGTTTCCCGCGTGGGCCTGGATATTCATCCTGACAATCCGTGGGAACAGTTTGTCTACCAGCTAAGCGAAGAGAAATGGTGTGTGGGCGCCGCCCTGCGTGACCTGCATATGCCAGAAGAGACGCGCATTGCCGCACTGTTCCGCGATAACGTGCTGCTGCATCCGACAGGCAGCACTCGCCTGCGTGAAGGCGATGTGCTTTGCGTGATTGGCCGCGAACGCGATCTTCCTGCACTTGGGAAACTGTTTAGCCAGTCGCCTCCGGTGGATTTGGATCAACGTTTCTTTGGCGACTTTATTCTGGAAGCCAGCGCGCAGTTCTCCGACGTGGCAACCATTTACGGCCTGACGCTGGATGAAGAAGTGGATACTCAACAGTCGTTAGGCGATTTTGTGCTGGGGATGCTTGGCGGTGCACCGGTTGTTGGCGACCAGGTGGAGTTTGCCGGGATGATTTGGACGGTGGCCGAGAAAGAAGACAACCTGGTGCGTAAGATTGGTGTCCGGGTGGCCGAGGAAGAAGAGGAGTAGTTTCCCCTCACCCCGGCCCTCTCCCAGAAGGAGAGGGGGAAAACTCGCTACGGGAGACATTGTTTCCCCCATATCAAGGTGAGGGAAAAAGAAGCAGCGACGCTGTGGCTGAGGGAAATATTAGTCGTAAAGCGAGGCCTGGTTCCGGCTTAAATCGCCTCCGTTTTCTCTCCGACTGGCCAGGGTCCGGCCGTCGGGAACGGCCGGAGGCTGAGAGCGTCGGGAACGCATCTCAGCCGACCCAGGACTGGGAGATAAAACGGAGGTCTGCCGCTTCAGCGGTCGATTTATTTCGCCGGGAGTCCGGGTTCTTAGGGGAGTGACGGTGACTCCCCTAAGACGTTCACCGGTGCGGGGGCTACAGATAAAACAGAACTGGAAGTGAACGGAATATTCGCCAACGTTTCATGAACAGTATTTGTGACGACAAAACGACCTCCCGAAACCAACAGGGGTATTAACTCACCACCACCGGCACTCGCGGCGCTAACGCACACATCAGCTCATAACCCACCGTACCGGCGGCGCTGGCCACATCGTCAATTTTGACGTTTTTACCCCACAGCTCAACCGGGCTGCCGATGCCGGCCTGCGGGCAAGGCGTCAGATCTACGGTAATCATATCCATCGATACTTTCCCTACCACGCGGGTCATGACACCATCCACCATGACAGGCGTACCGTCTGGCGCAATGCGCGGGTAGCCGTCCGCATAACCACCAGCCACAATCCCGATTCGCTGCTCGCCGCTGGCGGAGTAGCGGCTACCGTAGCCCACGGTATCGCCAGCCTTCAGGTTCTGAATGCCGATAATTTCGCTGCTCAACGTCATTACTGGCTGAATACCGCTGGTGGCGACATCCTGCCATTGCCCGCTCGGAGAAGCGCCATAAAGGATGATACCCGGGCGAACCCAGTCAAAGTGCGCTTCCGGGTGCCACAGCGTAGCCGCCGAGTTTGACAGCGAACGAGGAGCATCAAGGCCTTCTGCCGCCTGCTCAATGCGCTTCATCGGCTCAACAATGCCTTCTGGCTGCTCGGCATCAGCAAAATGCGCCATCAGCGTCAGTTCACCCACATTCGGGATCGCGCGAAGTTTTTGCCAGATACCGTGCACGCGATCGGGCGTAAACCCGAGGCGATTCATCCCGCTGTTGATTTTGAGATAAACATCCAGCGGCGCGCTCAGCTTCGCGTTGGCTATCGCCTTCACCTGCCAGTTGCTGTGCAGGCTGGTGGTCAGCCGGTATTTGTCGAACAGCGCCAGCTCATCGGCATGGAAGAACCCTTCCAGCATCAGGATCGGCCCTTTCCAGCCGCGCTCACGTAGCAAAATGGCCTCTTCGAGATTCAGCATGGCAAAACCATCGGTCGCGCCTAACGCCGACCAGATACGGTCGAGACCGTGGCCGTACGCGTTGGCCTTAACAACCGACCAGACACGTGAATGCGGTGCGGCTCTGCGCACTACCTCAAGATTGTTGCGCAGCGCGCTGAGATCCAGCGAAGCAATCACAGGACGGGACATGACGGCTCCTTTTAGTTATGTGCGCCGTGAAGGTGGCGGGCGCTCAGTGGCGTGAAGCCAGGCGCGTAGCGTGCGATGCCTAAATCCTCACTTGGGATAGCCGGAGTACGCCCGGAGATCAGGTCGCTCAGCATCTGGCCCGAACCGCATGCCATTGTCCAGCCTAGCGTGCCGTGTCCGGTATTAAGCCAGAGATTCTTGAACGGCGTACGCCCTACAATTGGCGTCCCGTCCGGCGTCATCGGGCGTAGCCCGGTCCAGAAGGTTGCCTGCTCTACGTGCCCACCACGCGGATAGAGATCCCTGACAACCATTTCCAGCGTTTCACGGCGCGGCTGCAGCAGTTCAGTGTTGAAGCCGACGATTTCCGCCATGCCTCCCACGCGGATGCGGTTGTCAAAGCGGGTAATAGCGATCTTGTAGGTCTCATCCAGAATTGTAGAAACCGGGGCGCCCTGCTCGTCGGCAATAGGAATTGTCAGCGAGTAACCTTTTAAAGGATAGACAGGAATATCGGCGATACCCTTGAGCAGGCCGGTGGAATAGGAGCCGAAAGCCACGACGTAGGCATCCCCCTTCACCACTTCCTGGCCACACTGCACGCCGCTGATTTGCTGGTTGTCGTACAGCAGACGATCAACCGGCGTATTGAAGCGGAACTCAACGCCCGCTTCCGCCGCCATCCGCGCCAGGTTTTGGGTAAACAGCTGGCAATCACCGGTTTCATCGTTCGGTAAGCGTAGGCCGCCGGTCAGTTTGTGGGCTACGTCCGCCAGCGCGGGCTCAACACGATTGAGCTGGCTGGCTTCCAGAAGTTCATACGGTACGCCCGCGTCTTTCAATACGGCGATGTCTTTCGCCGCACTTTCATACTGCTGCTCGGTGCGGAACAGCTGCAGCGTGCCGCCCTGTCGGCCTTCATACTGAATGCCAGTAGTGTGGCGCAGCTCTTTCAGACAATCGCGGCTGTATTCTGCCAGACGCACCATGCGGCCTTTGTTTTCCATGTAATGCCGGGTATCGCAGTTACGCAGCATCTGCCACATCCACTTCAGCTGGAATTGGGTTCCGTCGAGACTAATGGCCAGCGGTGCATGGCGCTGGAACATCCACTTAATGGCTTTTAACGGGACGCCCGGTGCAGCCCAGGGCGCGGCATAGCCCGGAGATATTTGCCCGGCGTTGGCCGCGCTGGTCTCCTGCGCAGGCCCTGATTCGCGATCGATGACGGTGACTTCATGCCCGGCCTGACGTAAATACCAGGCGCTCGCCACGCCGACGACACCACTTCCCAGCACCACAACACGCATATCTGCTCCGCAATTAGCTAAAAGAATAATCTTCTGATTACATATTGATAACTCAGTTGAATATGTTATTCAACATATGGCTTTATTATGGTGACTAAACTCACAGAGTTGCCCGCCAGCGCTGGAGCGAGATAATTAGCATCTCCTGTACGGGAAAACATTTTCGTCAAAATAAAATGCTGTTAGGCGGGTGAAAACCCCGCTATTAAGATCAATAAATCGCGAAGAAAAAATTTTACTTGTCGGCGCTATCTTTCAGGAGTTGTCTATTCTTGAAAGTGAGGCTTTCCATCCAGAGAAAGTTGAAAACAATGAGGGCGCGCTGATGGCTACCGTAACTGATTTCGCCACAAAGGATCCCATCCGTCTGAGTGACGGACCCGACTGGACGTTTGAGCTACTGGACATCTACCTGGCTGAGATTGACCGGGTAGCAAAGCTCTACCGGCTGGACACCTATCCCCACCAGATTGAGGTTATTACTTCAGAGCAGATGATGGATGCGTATTCCAGCGTGGGGATGCCAATTAACTATCCGCACTGGTCTTTCGGCAAAAAATTCATCGAAACCGAGCGCCTGTACAAACACGGGCAGCAAGGGCTGGCGTATGAGATCGTCATCAACTCTAACCCCTGCATTGCCTATTTGATGGAAGAGAACACCATCACCATGCAGGCGCTGGTGATTGCGCATGCCTGTTATGGGCACAACTCTTTCTTTAAAAACAATTACCTGTTCCGCAGCTGGACGGATGCCAGCTCGATAATCGACTACCTGATTTTCGCTAAAAACTACATCACGCAGTGTGAGGAGCGTTACGGGGTTGATGAGGTGGAACGCCTGCTGGATTCCTGCCACGCGCTGATGAACTACGGCGTGGACCGCTATAAACGCCCGCAGAAAATATCACTGCAGGAGGAAAAAGCGCGCCAGAAAAGCCGGGAAGAGTATCTGCAAAGCCAGGTGAATACGCTCTGGCGCACGCTGCCGCGTAAGGAAGAGGAAAAAACCGCAGAATCCGCCCACCGCTTCCCTTCGGAGCCGCAGGAGAATCTGCTGTATTTTATGGAGAAGAATGCCCCGCTGCTGGAGCCCTGGCAGCGTGAGATCCTGCGTATAGTGCGCAAGGTGAGCCAGTATTTTTATCCGCAAAAACAGACCCAGGTAATGAACGAGGGCTGGGCTACTTTCTGGCATTACACCATTCTCAATCACCTGTATGACGAAGGCAAAGTCAGCGACCGCTTTATGCTGGAGTTTTTGCACAGCCATACCAACGTGGTGTTCCAGCCACCCTATAACAGCCCGTGGTACAACGGTATTAACCCCTACGCGCTGGGGTTCGCCATGTTCCAGGATATCAAACGTATTTGCCAGTCGCCGACCGAAGAAGACCGCTACTGGTTCCCGGATATTGCCGGCAAAGACTGGCTGGAAACGCTGCATTTCGCCATGCGTGATTTCAAGGATGAGAGCTTTATCAGCCAGTTCCTGTCGCCTAAGCTGATGCGCGACTTCCGCCTGTTCACCGTGCTGGACGATGACCGTAATAATTACCTGGAAATTTCGGCCATTCATAACGAAGAGGGTTACCGGGAAATACGTTCCCAGCTGTCGGCGCAGTACAACCTGAGCAACCTCGAACCGAACATTCAGGTCTGGGATGTGGATTTGCGTGGAGACCGTTCGCTGACGCTGCGCTACATCCCGCACAACCGCGCCCCACTGGATAAAGGGCGCCGGGAAGTGCTCAAGCATGTGCATCGCCTGTGGGGCTTTGACGTCGTGCTGGAGCAGCAAAATGCGGATGGCAGCGTGGAACTGTTGGAACGCTGCCCGCAGCGAAACCCGCTGTAGGAGTGAAAAAAAACGCTTCCCCAGGGAAGCGTTTTTTATGCTGGCCTAGCGACTGTGCATCGCCAAATCGCCAGGCAGGTTTTTCTGCATACGGTGCCAAATCTCGCCGCTCTCGCGACCGTAGTTACGCACGGTATCAAAGACCTGCTCGTGAAGCCCCTGCTGGCAAATTTCCGCCAGGCGGTGGTAAAAGCCCAGCGCCAGGCTGCGGGCTTCAGGATTAGAGAAGTAGTGACGCCCGATGCGGGTGTACAGCCCTTTCATCCCGTTCAGGATCAGCCCATAAATCGGGTTACCAGACGCAAACGCCAGGCCGCGGAAAATGTTGTAGTCCAGTTCGGCAAAGGCGTCCGCGTGGTCTTCAACTTTGTTAGCGGTGGCCAGCACTTCCTGTGCTTTATCTGGGTACTGACGAATCGCCGTACGAATAAATATCGTAGAGATATTGGTTCGCACCGAAAGCAGATTATCAATCAGCTGCGGCACGCTGTCATGATCGAGACGGGCCAGCGTTTCCAGAATGTTTAAGCCTGAGGTTTCCCAGAAATTGTTCACCCGCGTTGGCTTCCCGTGCTGAATTGTCAGCCAGCCGTCGCGTGCAAGACGCTGAAGCACTTCACGTAATGTGGTACGCGTAACGCCAATCAGTTCTGAAAGTTCACGTTCTGCCGGCAGGATGGAACCCGGTGGAAAACGACTGTTCCAGATACTTTCTATAATATACTCTTCCGCGAAACCCGCTGGGCTCTGCGCCTTAATGACCATAGTAAGATTTCCATTACTCAGGTTTTGCAAATTGGACTCATCATACCAGATGCCATGCGCGCCAGATAGCGGGGGCGACGCGCAAATGCGGGATCGGCGTTGAATTTTGACGATAAATGCCTTAACTCAGGATTTCCTACGGCTTGATCGCATGCGCCTCAAACGAGTACCCTGAAGCGTTATCTTTTTAAACATCAACATAATACAACGGATAATGGTAACTATACGATGGAAATGTCCTTTGGGCGGGCGTTGTACCGCAATTTTCTGGGTCAATCACCTGACTGGTACAAACTGACGCTGCTTCTCTTTTTAGTGGTTAATCCGCTGGTCTTTTGGTTTGTCAGCCCGTTTATCGCGGGCTGGATGCTGGTGGTGGAGTTTATCTTTGCGCTAGCAATGGCGCTGAAGTGCTATCCGCTTCTGCCGGGCGGCCTGCTGGCTATTGAAGCCGTACTTGTTGGCATGACGAGCCCCGATCATGTTCGGGCTGAGATCGCTTCAAACCTCGAAGTGCTGCTGCTGCTGATGTTTATGGTGGCCGGGATTTATTTCATGAAGCAGCTTCTGCTGCTGCTCTTCACCCGCCTGCTGCTGGGGATCCGCTCCAAAGTTGCGCTGTCGTTAGCCTTCTGCGTTGCCGCCGCGTTTCTTTCCGCCTTCCTTGATGCCTTAACGGTGGTGGCCGTTGTTATTAGCGTGGCCGTGGGCTTCTACAGCATCTACCACCGAGTCGCCTCCGAAGCACAGGATGACAGCAACGTTCAGGACGACAGCCATATTCGGAGCGACAGCCGCGAGGTGCTTGAGCAGTTCCGCGCTTTCCTGCGCAGCCTGATGATGCACGCCGGCGTTGGTACCGCGCTGGGGGGCGTAATGACTATGGTTGGCGAGCCGCAGAACCTGATCATTGCTAAAAACGCGGGGTGGCACTTCGGCGATTTCTTCCTGCGCATGATGCCGGTGACCGTACCGGTGCTGATTTGCGGCCTGCTCACCTGCATTCTGCTGGAACGTTTCAAAGTGTTCGGCTACGGGCAAACGCTGCCAGAAAAAGTGCGTGGGATCCTGTATGACTTTGATGCCCAAAGCACGAAGAAGCGGACGAAGCAGGACAAGCTGAAACTGCTGATTCAGGCGCTGATTGGCGTCTGGCTGATTATCGCGCTGGCCTTGCACCTGGCAGAAGTCGGCCTGATTGGCCTGTCGGTGATTATTCTGGCGACATCCCTGTGCGGGGTTACTGACGAACATGCTATCGGCAAAGCCTTTACCGAAGCGCTGCCGTTTACTGCTCTGTTGACCGTGTTCTTCACCATCGTGGCGGTTATCATCGACCAGCATCTGTTCAGCCCGATTATTCAGTACGTGCTCGATGCCTCGCCACACGCCCAGCTGTCGCTGTTTTATATCTTTAACGGCCTGCTCTCCTCGATTTCCGACAACGTCTTTGTCGGCACCGTTTATATCAACGAGGCGAAAACCGCGCTGCAGAATGGTGCCATCAATATGCAGCAGTTCGAACTGCTGGCGGTGGCTATCAATACCGGTACAAACCTGCCCTCGGTGGCAACGCCGAATGGCCAGGCGGCGTTCCTGTTCCTGCTGACGTCGGCCCTGGCGCCGTTGATTCGCCTCTCTTATGGTCGCATGGTTGTGATGGCGCTGCCTTACACGCTGGTGCTGACCCTTGTGGGCCTGCTGTGCGTGGAATATACCCTGGCGCCTGCTACACAATGGATGCTGGACAGCGGCTGGCTAATGACGCCTGATACGCTGCTTGCACCGCACTAAGGCAATTTGACGGGAAGTCCGCTTCCCGTTACAAATTTTTTCCTTATAAACATCCGATTACTGCGTTATTTTCATCTGCGCTACTGGCGCAAAAAGGGAATTGGTTTACACTGCCGATTCTACGCATGCTGCAGGGAAACTGATTATGTTGCGATATTTAAACCAATGCTCTCTTGGGCGCACCGCCTGGCTGCTTTTGGCCTTTACGGCATTTGCGCTTGAGATGGTGGCATTGTGGTTCCAGCACGTTATGGGGCTGAAACCTTGTGTGATGTGTATTTATGAGCGTTGCGCGCTATTTGGCGTTATGGGTGCCGGTATCGTGGGCGCGATAGCCCCTAAAAGCCCCCTGCGCTATGGCGCACTGGCCATCTGGCTGTACAGCGCAGGGAAAGGCGTTCAGCTGGCGTGGGAGCACACCATGCTGCAGCTTCACCCTTCTCCGTTTGTGACCTGCGATTTCTTCGCTCGTTTCCCAAGCTGGCTGCCGCTGGACAAATGGCTGCCGCAGGTCTTCGTTGCCAGCGGTGACTGCTCCGTTCGTCAGTGGGAATTCCTGTCGCTGGATATGGTTCAGTGGCTGCTCGGGATCTTCGCCGTGTTCGTGATTATTGCGGTGCTGGTGCTGATTGCTCAGTTCTTCAAGCCTAAACGTCGCGATCTGTTTGGCCGTTAATTTCGCAAACGCCCGATAGTAATAACCCACCTGTCGGTGGGTTATTTTTTTCAGGAATGATCGCGCCGGTACAGCGCCCATTCATCAATTCTTTCCCCGCCTGGCAACAGGCAGTCACTTCTTTCGCCCTCAGGCGTTTTCACCATCACAGATTTGCCGCCTTTAGCCTGGCAGTAAACCGAAGCCGGGTTCGCCATGCCCACGCTATGCGGCGGCTTCGGTGCCTCACGCTCCGCCGTTGCACAGCCGCTGAGCAGCAATATGCCCATGATAGTTGTTAGTTTTTTCATTTTTCCTCCTCTGAAAGTGAAGTATACGCCGGAGAGATAAAAAAGCCGCAGAAAGACAAAAGGTGCCTTCAGTTTTTTATTACATACTCGTAGTCGAAGTTTCGTGCAAAAAGCTGAGCTTATTATCCGCTAGATAAAATTTTCGCCCGGGATTAAGCGTCTAAGGATTGATATAAAGTCGCCCCTCAATCATATCGAGAATCACCTGGCGTTCCCGCATGAAATTCATTCCCAGCAAACCGTCGAAATCAATTTCTTGGGGAGTCGGGCTGCTGGAGACAATAGCCAGATTGTTGCTAGTCTTGCCTTCGTTATCTGTAATACTGAGTTCCGCTACTCTGCAGTCTAAGTTCGATGCCTCAGGCTCAAGGGTTTTGCACCCTGAAAAAAGCGTGTTGGCCGGTAGTCGGTCTGAGAACAGAAGTGAGTGGCTGGCACCAGTATCTACAATCAAATGCAAAGGCGTTATTCCGGCGAATGCAGTAACACGTAAGCCTGATTCCGTTTGCTTTATCGGGTAGGATGACCACTTATTAACTTCCGATGGAAGTGAGTCCAGCATTTGCAACCGGTGATTTTTAAAGTCGATTAAAACCCGACGGTCGTGAAAAACTCCAAGCCCCATAACTTCATTTGTAGGCACATCTCCCCCCAGGTTGAAGCCCCATGGCTTGAGCTCTACCGCTTCAACGTCATCGAACTGCACATCAGAAATAGTTAATTCATGAATATTCCAGGACGGGGAAGTACTTTCACCACCGGATACATCGATCATCCGACGGGGGGCTTTCTGAGTAATTTTCAGTCCGATATTTGCAATCAGTGTGTACAGGTTATGTTTATAAAGATGCAAACCTTCTCCACTCCCGGTATCCAACATTAACGTATGAAATCTATTATTTATTCGGACATCTGCCAATGGTAGTCCTCGCTCATCATATCGCAACCGCCAGAAATCAGCAGGGGCGCTAGCTATGCAAACATCAGAGAAAAAAAGCATTAATAACGGAAGACATTTCACCATGATTAAATTTCCATATTTTTCATAAGAAAGAGATTCAAATAAATAGTTCTGCCAATCATTGGTTTTATGCAGGGCTGAGTGAATTATATTGATTGTAGGTTACAGCGACCTGAAAATAAAAACTCATGGGCAAACTATGGGTTTAACTTACTAAGATAGTGGGCCCGTAATAACCACAAAACACAAACAAAAAAGCCACCGGAGTTAACCAGTGGCTTGTCGAGTGCGGGCGTGAACCCGAACTTATAGCAACGCAAATGGGGCATACTTTGCGCAACGTTTATGGAAAATGGATGAACGGCAACAACGGCGAAAGGATGAGCATTTTGAACGCCAATTTTAGTGAAGAAGCCCCACTCACGCCCAAGGCACAAAACCAGTAGGACAAGTATCCTTTCAAATTAAAGCATCAATCCGCCCATTCGGGCTTGTTGAGAATGTGATCCTGCCAGTCGCGGACCTCAGACTCTTTCACCGCGATATGGCGCACGGAAATGCGTTCGCCGTGCATGGCGGCTTTTGAGCCAGTGATTAGCGGGTGCCATTCCGGCAGCGGTTTACCTTCGGCCAGCAGACGATAAGCGCAGGTGTGCGGCAGCCATTCAAAGGTCGGCAGATTGTCGCGAGTGAGTTTGATGCAGTCCGGCTCGTACTCAAAGCGGCGGGCGTAGTTCTTGCACTGACAGGTTTTGATATTGAGCTGCTTACACGCGACGTTAGTGAAATAAATCTCGTCGGTGTCTTCGTCCATCAGCTTATGCAGGCAACACTGACCGCAGCCGTCGCACAGGGATTCCCACTCGGCGTCGCTCATTTCGTCGAGAGTTTTACTTTGCCAAAAAGGAGTGGGTGTCATAGCGGTTCCTGCATTTGAAAATTAAGCTGCACCTTATAAACAGTCTGACACCCGGATGCAAGTTTTGCCGCCCTGAAGCGGCAAATTGTTTATAAAACGCGCGTCGTCAGGCTGTGGCCAGCAAAGCTCACTTCCAGCTCGTCGCCGCTGAGCAGAGGGCCGACGCCTTCCGGTGTTCCGGTCAGGATCACATCCCCCGCACGCAGAGTGAAGAATTTGCTCATATAGGCAATGAGCGGCACGATCTTATGGATCATGTCTTCGGTATTGCCCTGCTGGCGAATTTCACCGTTAATCTTCAGCTCCAACGGGGTGTTTTGCGGATCGTGAGTAAACTGCGCTGCCGGAATAAACCCGGAGATTGGGCAAGAATTATCAAAGCCCTTAGCTTTTTCCCACGGCTGGCCTGCTTTTTTCAGTTTGGCCTGCAGATCGCGTAGCGTGAGATCCAGCGCAACGCCATAGCCGGCAATGGCTTTCTGCACGTGCTCTTCGCTTGCCTGCTTGAGGGTTGAGCCAATCAGAATAGCCAGCTCAACTTCATGATGCACGGAACCAAATTCCTGCGGCAATGCCAGCGGCTGGCGAATATCACACAGCGCGCTTTCAGGCTTGATAAACACCACCGGCTCATCCGGCGTCGCACTGCCCATTTCTTTAATATGTTTGGCATAGTTGCTGCCAACACAGACTACCTTGTTTACCGGAAAATCCAGCAGCGCACCCTGCCAGTTATGATGTTGATACATGCCTTTCCTCTGTGTCGTTTGTGTTAACTGCCTTTGATACTAGATAAAAAACGCCCCGCTGAATACCGGGGAAGTGTTTCTAAGCGTGCTTTATCGGGCAATAGCATCCGCCATTTTGCCAATGCTAATGGCAAAGTAGTAAGAGCGGTTCCAGTGCATCAGGGTGCGGAAGTTGTTATAGACCAGGAACGAGCGGGCCAGGCCATCATCTGGCTTCACCAGCCAGGCCTTTTTTGAGGAGACAGGGAGATGAGTTCCACTCGGCAGTGTTACCCCTAGTTTTTTCCACTGGGCCACGGACTTGTCCTGCTCCGGACTTGTTCCCAGCAGCGAACTATTAAAGCCAGCTGGCAGTTTCACCTCATAGCCCCACGCTCCGCCACGCTCCCAGCCTTCTACCGCCAGGTAGTTTGCCGTGGAGGCGAAAACGTCGCGGGTGTTATTCCAGATATCAATTTTACCGTCACCGTCGCCGTCTTTGCCGTAGCGCAATAGCGAACTCGGCATAAACTGGTTTTGCCCCATCGCCCCGGCCCACGAGCCTTTCAGCTGCGCCGCGCGAACATCACCCCGCTGAATGATTTTCAGCGCCGACATCAGTTCGTTGGTAAAAAATGCTTCACGGCGCCCCTCAAAAGCGAGCGTTGCTAAAGCAGAAATGACATCTTCTTTGCCCTGCAGTTTGCCGAAGTTACTCTCCATTGCCCACAGGGCGACGATGTAGCGACTCTGAACGCCACTGTTGGCGCTGACCTTTTCCAGCTCTGCTCGATGCTGTTTGGCCAGACTACGTGCCTGTTTTATTTTTGCGGGGGTGATCACTCGGGTTAAATAGTCATCAAGTGTTATTTTCTTTTCCAACTGATTGCGATCGGATTGAATAACCCGATCAACAAAATGAATATTGGCAAAGGCTTTTGCCAGCGTCTCGTTGCTGATGCCCTGCTTCCTGGCTTGTGATTTTAATTTTTCGACATAAGCCGGGAATTCAGCGGGATTTCGCCCTTGTTCAGCGAGCGTGATGGTTTTAGGCGTGCTGCTTTGAGGATCTGAAGCGGCTGTGGGAGCCGCCTCAGCATGGGGGAGATAACCAGCCCCACAGGAGAGTATTAAGACGCTGAAGGTATAACGCAAAGCAGCATTTTTCATCGGCTTATCTTCAATAATGTGTTTCACACATTTTCCGTGTGAATGCATGGAAAAGATTTACCTTCAGTCCGAAAGTTATTTTTTAGGACTCTTTTCCAGGTGCATGGTCAGCAAACTTTCTACCGGAGGTGGGATCTGTAAATAATAACCCTCCGTTTCCAGTGCCTGCTTCACTTTATCCAAATCGGCATTGGCCAGTTTTTTACTGCCGTCCAGCGGCAACAGCATCGACAGCACCGGTTTGCCAAAGCCTTTCATCAGTTCTTCCGGCACTCGGGAAAAATCGTCTTTTTTTTCGACATAAAGATATGTCTGGTCACGTTTAGTACTTCTGTAGATCACACAAAACATTTTTTTTACTCTATTTTCGCCAGCGAGTGGCTTGCCTGAATATAAGCTGGACTATAACATGCCTGGTGTACTTCGGAATATCGTCCCACAATAGTGGGGATTGAAACTGAATTGAGTAAGGCCAGGATGTCAAACACGCCAATCGAGTTAAAGGGCAGCAGTTTTACCTTATCTGTGGTTCATTTGCATGATGCACAACCTGAGGTTATTCGCCAGGCTCTGGAAGATAAAATCGCCCAGGCTCCTGCATTCTTAAAGAATGCCCCGGTGGTCGTTAACGTCGCCAGTCTCGATGGTTCCGTCAACTGGAAGAAAGTACAACAGGCCGTCACCGCAACCGGCCTGCGCGTTGTGGGTATCAGCGGCTGTAAAGATGAAGCCTTAAAGGCTGAAATTGAGCGCGCTGGCCTGCCCTTGCTGACCGAAGGGAAAGAAAAGGCCGCAAGAACGCCAAAAGCCGCACCTGCAGAGCCCGTCGTGGTTGCTGCGCCGGATGTTACACCGGTCACAAAAACACGTTTAATTGATACACCGGTCCGTTCCGGGCAGCGCATTTATGCGCCAAACTGTGACTTGATTGTGACCAATCACGTCAGCGCCGGTGCAGAACTTATAGCAGATGGTAATATTCATATTTACGGCATGATGCGTGGCCGTGCGCTGGCTGGTGCAAGCGGTGATCGTGATGCACAAATATTTTGTACTAACCTGGTGGCAGAGCTTGTCTCTATTGCTGGCGAGTACTGGCTGAGCGAGCAGATCCCAGCCGATTATTATGGAAAAGCGGCTCGCCTGAATCTGGCGAGTGGTGCGCTCTCCGTTCAATCTTTGAATTAAGCCCTTTTAACAAGGAAATCCTTTATGGCACGCATTATTGTTGTTACATCGGGTAAAGGGGGCGTCGGTAAGACCACGTCCAGCGCGGCCATCGCTACGGGGCTGGCCCAAAAGGGAAGAAAAACCGTCGTTATTGATTTCGACATTGGCCTGCGTAACCTTGACCTGATCATGGGCTGCGAACGCCGCGTTGTGTACGATTTCGTTAACGTGATTCAGGGCGATGCCACGCTTAATCAGGCGCTTATCCGTGATAAACGTACTGAACAGCTCTATATCCTGCCAGCTTCACAAACCCGCGATAAAGACGCCCTGACCCGCGAAGGCGTGGCTAAGGTGCTGGAAGACCTGAAAAACATGGACTTCGAGTTTATCGTTTGTGACTCCCCGGCAGGTATCGAAACCGGCGCGCTGATGGCGCTGTACTTTGCGGATGAAGCCGTGATCACCACCAACCCGGAAGTTTCCTCGGTGCGTGACTCAGACCGAATTCTCGGCATTCTGTCGTCCAAATCCCGCCGCGCTGAAAACGGTGAAGATCCTATTAAAGAGCATTTATTGCTGACCCGCTACAACCCAGGTCGCGTCAATAAAGGCGATATGCTGAGCATGGAAGATGTGCTCGAAATTCTGCGCATTCCGCTGGTTGGCGTTATCCCGGAAGACCAGTCAGTGCTGCGTGCGTCCAACCAGGGCGAGCCGGTGATTCTTGACGGCGAATCGGATGCAGGCAAAGCCTACGCCGATACCGTTGAACGCCTGCTCGGCGAAGAACGCCCTTTCCGCTTCATTGAAGAAGAGAAGAAGGGTTTCCTGAAACGCCTGTTCGGAGGATAAGTTATGGCATTACTCGACTTTTTTCTGTCACGAAAAAAGAACACCGCCAACATCGCGAAAGAGCGTTTACAGATTATTGTGGCTGAGCGTCGCCGTAGCGATGCAGAACCCCATTACCTGCCGCAGCTGCGCAAGGACATTCTCGACGTGATTTGCAAGTACGTGCAAATCGACCCGGAAATGGTTAGCGTCCAGCTTGAGCAGCGCGATGGGGATATTTCGATTCTGGAGCTGAACGTGACGCTCCCGGAAGCGGAAGAAGCCAGCAAATCGGCCTGAATAAAAAACCCCCTGCATGTGTCAGGGGGTTTTATTTTGATCCAGCCACTTAACGTTTATTAAGAACCTTCTCGTTGCGGTCCGCAAATATATATCAGCCTGAGAATAATACTGTAATTATTCCCAGGTCATATGAACAATCAGTATTCCGCCAACAATTTCGTTAGCGCTTCTGCCATTAATTCTGCCCGCCAGCCGCTAATTAATTCCGGCATGACGTTTTGCGGCTTCAATTTCCAGTGCCAGTTTAACAGCTGATTGATTTGGCGGCGGGAGGCCAGTAATTCGGCACTCAGCCCTTTTGCCTCGCTCACTTCCTGCACCAGAGCTTTAATCGCCTTAAACACTTTGCGGTAGCCCGGCATATCCACCAGGTTTTGCAGCGGCTGCGGCAGTTCGCTCTCCGGCAGCGCCTGCGCCTCGGCCACCAGGGCGATAAGCGTCTTACCGTGGAAGCGAATTTCACTGCCGCTCAGGCCAAGCGAGTCCAGCTCCCCCAGCGAGCCAGGCATGTATCTCGCCACCTGCCACAGGTTTTCTTCACGGACGACAAAGTTTACCGCCATATCGCGCTCGCGGGCTTTGCGAAGGCGCCAGGCTGCCAGCTTCTTAAGGCAGGCCAACTGCCGGGTTCGCAGCTGCCAGGCATTGCCTATGTCGCGCCAGGCCTCTTCCGGATCAAGCTGATCGCGGCGGCGAGAGCACATCAGATGGCACTCATCGAGAGCCGCACCGATCCAGCCCGCCGCTTCCGTTTCGGCCATCAGTTTCTCAGCGATAGGCAGCAAATAAAGTACGTCTGCCGCAGCATATTCACACTGCCGCTCCGTGAGCGGACGCGCCAGCCAGTCGGTCCGGGATTCACTTTTATCCAGCGCAATGCCGGTGTAGGACTCGACGATGGTGGCAAAGCCGCAAGACAACGGGCGGCCAGTGAAGGAAGCCAGAATCTGCGTATCGATAAACGGATCTGGCAGCATGCCAAAAGCATTCAGGAAGACTTCGAGATCTTCACTGCCCGCGTGCAGATATTTGATGGTATCCGGATCCTGCAGCAAGGCTTTGAACGGCGACCAGTCGCTGATGGTTAAAGGATCGATCAACGAAACCTGCTGACCGTCATAAAGCTGGATAAGTCCCAGTTGAGGGTAGTAGGTACGGGTACGAACAAACTCGGTGTCCAGCGCCAGCGCGGGGAATTGACGTGCGGCCTGGCAAACGGCGGCCAGCCCTTCATCGGTAGTGATCATCTGGTAAGTCAAATTCAGTTCTCTTAGGTTGCGCCCATAAAAAATGCCGGCGAACCGGCATCAGGACGAGTGACTTGGAGCTCAGGCGTTATTGTTGCCTGTCTTGCCCGCTTCGTCACGTAGTTCTCGTCGTAAAATTTTCCCGACGTTCGATTTTGGCAGTTCCGTGCGGAATTCAATCAGTTTCGGCACTTTATAGCCAGTTAACTGACGACGGCAGAAGGCGATAAGCGCCTCTTCCGTTAGCGCGGGATCTTTTTTCACCACAAAGATTTTCACCTGCTCACCGGTCACCCCGGCAGGAACCCCCACCGCAGCGACTTCAAGCACGCCTTCGTTCTGCATCACCACATCTTCAATTTCGTTTGGATAAACGTTGAAGCCGGAAACGAGGATCATGTCTTTTTTGCGGTCAACGATGTTCATGAAGCCTTCTTCGTTCATCACCGCAATATCCCCGGTGCGCAGCCAGCCGTCTTTAAGGATTTCATCAGTTTCTTTTGGACGCTGCCAGTAGCCCAGCATCACCTGCGGGCCTTTAACACACAGTTCGCCAGGCTCGCCTGGTGGCACCTCATTACCCTGATCGTCTACCAGCTTCACATCGGTAGACGGCACCGGCAGGCCGATAGAGCCGCTGTGGTAATCCATATCATGCGGGTTGGCGCTGACCAGCGGTGCGCATTCAGTCAGGCCATAGCCTTCAAGCAGGAAACGGCCCGTGAGTTTTTCCCAGCGTTCGGCAACCGCGTGCTGGACGGGCATACCGCCGCCCGCAGAGAGGTGAAGGCTGGAGAAATCAAGCTGCTGAAACTCTTTGTTATTCAGTAACGCGTTAAACAGCGTATTCACGGCAGTCATGGCGGTGAACGGATATTTCGCCAGCTCTTTTACCAGCCCTGGAATATCGCGTGGGTTGGTGATCAGCAAGTTCTGGCCACCCATATCGATAAACAGCAGGCAGTTAATGGTTAGAGCAAAAATGTGGTACAGCGGCAGCGGGGTCACCACCAGCTCTTTGCCTTCATGCAGCAGCGGGCTGTATGCCGCTCTGACCTGCTCCAGGTTGGCCAGCATGTTGCGATGCGTCAGCATCGCGCCTTTGGCTACGCCGGTTGTACCGCCGGTATACTGCAGGAAAGCCAAGTCTTCATTGAGAATGTCAGGCTTGATGTACTGCATGCGGTAGCCGCTTTGCAGCGCCCGACGGAAAGAGATAGCGTTTGGTAAGTGGTATTTCGGCACCAGCCGCTTGATGTACTTCACCACGAAGTTAACCAGCGTCCCTTTCGGCCCGGAGATCTGATCCCCCAGGCGAGTCAGGATCACATGTTTCACCTGGGTTTTTTCGACCACTTTCTCCAGCGTGTGGGCAAAGTTTGACACAATAACAATCGCGCTGGCCCCGCTGTCGTTCAACTGGTGCTCCAGTTCTCGCGGGGTATAGAGCGGATTCACGTTAACCACCACCATACCGGCGCGCAGAATACCGAACAGCGCGACAGGATACTGCAGCAGGTTTGGCATCATCAGCGCCACGCGGTCGCCTTTTTTCAGGCCCAGCCCCTGCTGAAGGTATGCGGCAAATGCCCGGCTGCGCTCTTCCAGTTTGCGGAAGGTCATCACCTCCCCCATGTTGATAAACGCAGGTTTGTCGGCGTAGCGAGTGACAGCCTGCTCAAACATATCAACCAGGGATTGATAGCGGTCGGGATTTATTTCAGCCGCAACGTCGGCCGGGTAGCGGTTAAGCCAAACCTTATTCAAGGATCCACCTCTGAAATTATTATTTGTCGTCATCACAACCCCAGGGAATACATTTCGTTAACATAATATTAACTCAGCGTACCAGTTTATTAATTAGCCTGATTAAAGGTTGCGAAGCACATCACTAAATTTTTTCATCCGTCCTGGATAAAAACAAACAGCGGCCAGGCCGCTGTTTGAAAATACTTTAAAAACAACAGATTATTCGGTTACAACGGTTTGCACCTGTGCAGGCCCCGGATTGTACCAGCCGCCCCACATGTCGTAATGGTGGCGATATGGGTAAGGCCCGCCCCAGAACCACGGGTCGATAGGCTGAGGTGGCATGACCACCTGCTGAACCACGTTCCAGCGCTTGTAGCCCGTCGCCTGCATGGTCATGAATTTATAGGGCGTCTGGCCAATCTTACCTTCTGCCGTGCCGGAGATTGGGCCAACGACGGTCACCAGTTGATTGCGGAAATCGACCGGATCAAGGAAGCCATTCACGTCGGCATAAATGCGCCCTTGCGAAGGCTCATTCAATGCGGGACGGGCACCTTCATCGAGGCTGACGGTGGCAATCTCCAGGCGAGTTTTGCCCTTCAGGTTGTCCACGTTCACCACTCGCCCGCCAAAGCGCGCTTCCTGCCCGACATAAAGCTGGGGCGCGCTCATGACCGCCGTCAGATCCTGCTGCGGGGTCGCGGAAGTCCCTTTAATCGCATCCGGCACGCTCACACAGCCGCTCAGAACCAGCGCCGCAGCGGCGGCCAGCAGCCAGCTGCATTTTTTGACATTACAAACAGCCATACCTCATCTCCTTAACCTTCCCGCCGTTTAGCAGGGTCGGTCTTACTCTCTGCCAGGTAGCTTTTTCCAGGTGACTTCATTACGCAGGTAGACAGGCTCAGCATGCTCGACGGCGACGGTTTTACCGGCGCTGAACGCCTGCTGCGCCAGAGGAAGCATATCCTCAGCTTCAGGCAGCGTAGTTTCACCGTCCTGCAACAAAAGTCCGCTATCCTTCGCCATATCAGGCCAGGCCTGCCAGCCTGTTCCGACTGTAGCCCAGGTGCCGCTCAGATGCTTCAACCGCCCGGCAACGTCTTCAGGCTTGAGGACGGCTTCGCTTGCTTCACCGTGCCACACGCCCTGCTCGTCACGCTCATACTCAGCCCAATAGACTTCGCCCATGCGGGCATCTATTGCAGCAAGTACGCGGGTCGCGCCCGTTCTGCGCCATGCGCCCTGAGCCATCGTCGCCAGCGTTGAAACGCCAATCATCGGCAGCTCAGCGCCCAGCGCCAGCCCCTGCGCAATACCAATCCCAATGCGCACGCCGGTAAAACTGCCCGGCCCACGCCCGTAGGCAAGTGCGTTCACCTCAGACAAAGTAATCCCGCCCTGGTTCAGGATCTCTTTGACCAGCGGTAAAATTCTTTGCGTGTGCTCGCGCGGGCAGAGCTCGAAATGGGCGTAGGACGCCGCGTCGTTTTGCAGGGCAACAGAACAGGCTTCTGTTGCGGTATCGATGGCTAAAATTCGCATGGGCTTGCCAACCTCTGGCGGAGATAAGGTCAAAAAACGGCGCGCATCATACCATAGCCTGGCACAAATTACTGCGCGCCTGAGGCATTGAGGAACTCAACTGCCCGATTTATATCCCTGGTACGCGGTGTAGGCGGCAGGCTGTTAAGAAAAACAGCACCATAAGGCCGCATGACCAGGCGGTTATCACAGATAACCAATACTCCACGGTCTTCTACATCACGGATGAGGCGACCGACGCCCTGCTTAAGAGTAATGACTGCGTCGGGCAACTGGACATCGTCAAACGGATCGCCCCCGCGAATGCGGCAATCTTCCATTCTCGCCTTGAGCAGCGGATCGTCCGGTGAGGTAAAGGGAAGTTTGTCGATGATAACCAGGGAGAGTGTGTCGCCGCGCACGTCTACGCCTTCCCAGAAGCTGCTGGTCGCCACCAGCAGGGCGTTACCGGCTTCGACAAACTGCTGTAGCAGTTGGCCTTTGCTGGTTTCACCCTGCAACAGCACGGGCAACGTCATGGTGGCCCGGAACTGTTCCGCCAGGTCACGCATCATGGCGTGGGAGGTACAAAGCATAAAGCAGCGCCCGTTGTTCGCCTCAATAAGCGGGCGCAACAGGTTAGCCAGGTGACGGCCAGCGTGAGGCTGATTGGGCGTTGGCAGCCCTCTCGGCACGCACAGAAGCGCCTGCTTAGCATAATCAAACGGGCTGGCAAGCAGCAGCGTTTCCGCCTCGTCGATACCCAGCCGCTCGGTGAAATGGCTCATATTGTCATTCACCGCAAGCGTGGCCGAGGTAAAGACCCAGCAGCCCGCTTTTTCACGAATGACTTCCTTAAACTTGTCCGCTACAGAGAGAGGCGTCAGGGCCAGCGTGAAGTGGCGGGCGTTGCATTCATACCAGTAGCTGTAGCCCGGCTGATTAATCTCTTTCAGTCTTTTGATCCGCCCGCGATAAATTACCGCCCGTTCAAAAGCGGCGTCCAGCAGCGCCGATCGGCCAAGAGAAAGCTTTGCCACGTCATAACACAGCTCCAGGGCATCATCGAGCAGCAGCAGCGAGCGCTGGATATTGGTGTCCGCAAGCAGCTCCCGCAGGTTTCCCCGGTAGCCCGGGTCGCCTATTTGCAGGCGGAAGTCCTGCGTGCGCTGGGCAAGGCTGTCGGCGCTTTTTTGCAGCTGTTGCGCGTCACGGACTTCCGTGCGGTAGGCAATGGAAATGTCTTTGGCGAGGTCGAGTAACTGCCGACTGGAGATAGACTGGCCAAAATACTGGCTGGCGATATCCGGGATCTGGTGGGCTTCATCGAAAATCGTCACGTCCGCCTCAGGGATCAGCTCCGCAAAGCCGCTCTCTTTCACCACCATGTCGGCCAGATATAGATGATGGTTTACCACCACCACGTCGGCGTCCATCGCCTTTTTACGCGCCTTGACCACAAAGCAGTCCTGATACTGCGGGCAGTCCTGCCCCAGACAGTTGTCATTGGTGCTGGTGACCATCGGCCAGACGGTGGAATCTTCGGCGACGGACCCACATGTGCTGATATCGCCATCCACGGTTTCACTGGCCCAGCCGCGCAAATGCATTACGTCGCTTAACGCCTGCACGGGCAAATCACCGCCCGCCAGCGACTGCTGTTCCAGCCTTTCCAGGCAAAGGTAGTTAGAGCGCCCTTTGAGCAACGCCACGCGGCCGGTAAATTTCAGCGCGCGGGATATCGTCGGCAGATCGCGAGAAAACAGCTGATCCTGAAGCGCTTTCGAGCCAGTAGAGATAATGACTTTTTTGGCAGAACGCAGCGCGGGGGCAAGATAAGCATACGTTTTCCCTGTCCCGGTGCCCGCTTCTACCACCAGCTCACCGCCGGCTTTGATCGCCCTGGTTACGGCTTCCGCCATTTCACGCTGAGCTTCACGCGGCTTGAAACCGGGAATGACCTTAGCCAGCTGGCCGTCTGCTGCAAAATCGTCCGTCACGTTACCCCCTGGTTAAATTGCCAGTGATTATGTCAGCCCCGGCGAGGTTTATCCAGCCAGGCGGTGGCACCGGGCAGCAGATTGTGGCAGTCTGTGCCGCACATATCGTTTGTTGTTAAGGAGTTGCCATGAGTATTGCTCGTATTAAACCTGAAGCCCGCTGGTCTGATGCGGTTATCCATAACCAGACCGTGTACTACACCGGCGTACCGGAAAATCTGGATGCTGACGCCTACCAGCAGACGGCAAATACCCTGCAGCAAATCGACACCCTGCTGGCCGAACTCGGCAGCGACAAGACCCGCATTCTGGATGCAACGATTTTCCTGCCAGATGGCGAAGATTTTGCGGCGATGAATAAAGCGTGGGATGAGTGGGTCGTGGCGGGTAAAGCGCCGGTACGCTGCACCGTACAGGCTAAATTGATGAACCCGCGCTACAAAGTGGAAATCAAAATCATCGCGGCGGTGTAACGCTAAGTCGCTGAGGCCCGGCTAGTCCTGCGGGTCTTCTTCTTCGCCGTCTTCATCCTCAAAACGTACGGCGACGTTACCCCCAGTATGCGAGGCGCGAATCTCACTGGCTACCAGGGCGATGGCTTCACCGCTGCTCATGCCGTCGGCCATCAGTTCGTGAATACGCTCGACGGCCTGCTGCTGCTGCTCGTGGCTAAGCGCCGGTAATCCTGAAATCATGTTTAACTCCTGTTACAGTGCTGAAGTCGCTATTTTACTCTGCTCCTGACGATGCTACCAAGATGAATGTTACAACCTCTCCCGCTTTTCGCGAACTTCGCTGGCAGGCTGATGCCGTTCAGCACTATTTCCGCGCGGTTTCCGCTCAGCCCTGGGCCATGCTGCTTCACTCTGGTTTTGCCGACCATCCGCATAATCGTTTTGATATTATGGTCGCCAGCCCGCTTGCGACGCTGGTCACACGCGGCCAGGAAACCGTTATTGAACGCCACGGACTCTCATCGCTACACAGCGAATGCCCGCTCGAACTGTTACAGCAAACGCTGGACAGCTTTGGCCTTGCCACCACGCCCACCAGCGATATTCCTTTCTGCGGCGGCGCTCTGGGGCTATTCAGCTACGACTTGGGCCGCCGCTTTGAGAAAATCCCTGAGACAGCTGAACAGGATTTGATCACGCCGGACATGGCCGTCGGCATTTATGACTGGGCGCTGATTGCAGACCACCATCTGCAGCGTCTGACGCTGGTTAGCCAGGGAGATATTGAGGCGCGTCTGGCCTGGCTGAATGCACTCTCGCCCCGGCAAGAGGTTCAGCCTTTCCGGCTGACCAGCCAATGGCAGTCCAATATGTCCCGAGAAACGTACGGTGAGAAATTCCGCCAGATCCAGGCTTATCTCAGCAGTGGCGACTGTTACCAGGTTAACCTGGCTCAGCGGTTCAGCACCCACTATGAAGGGGATGAATGGCAGGCTTTCGAAACGCTAAATCAGGCGAACCGCGCGCCGTTCAGCGCTTTTTTGCGGCTGCCGGACAGCTGTATTCTCAGTCTTTCTCCGGAGCGTTTTGTTTTGCTCGAAGACAAGCAGATTCAAACCCGTCCGATTAAAGGCACGCTGCCTCGCCTTGCCGACCCGCAGGCCGACGCAGCCCAAGCTGAGCGCCTGGCGAACTCACCAAAAGATCGCGCTGAGAATCTGATGATTGTTGATTTGCTACGCAACGATATTGGCCGCGTTGCGGTGCCGGGCAGCGTCAAAGTGCCCGAGTTGTTTGTGGTGGAGCCTTTCCCTGCGGTGCATCATCTGGTGAGCACAATTACCGCCAGGTTGCCTGAGACGCTTAGCGCCTGCGATCTCCTGCGCGCCACCTTCCCCGGCGGTTCAATTACCGGCGCCCCCAAAGTGCGGGCAATGGAAATTATTGAAGAGCTGGAGCCTCAGCGGCGTAACGCATGGTGCGGCAGTATCGGCTACATTAGCTTCTGCGGAAAGATGGATACCAGCATCACCATCCGCACGCTTACTGCTGAAGGCGGGAAATTATATTGTTCTGCCGGCGGCGGGATCGTCGCCGACAGTCACGAGGCGGCGGAGTATCAGGAAACTTTTGATAAAGTTAATCGTATCCTGCCCTTACTGGAGAATTAATGCATGTCTGGTTCGTCCCTGACGCTGAATGATTTCCTTACCCGGTTTCAACTGTTACGCCCGGCGGATAGCGCGCCGGTCAGCAACAAACGTCAGGCGGCTGTGCTGGTGCCGATTGTACGCCGGCCTCAGCCAGGGCTTTTGCTCACCCAGCGCTCGCTGATGCTGCGCAAACATGCCGGTCAGGTGGCCTTCCCCGGTGGAGCGGTAGACGACACCGACAGCTCGCTGATAGCCGCCGCGCTGCGCGAGGCCCAGGAAGAAGTCGCTATTCCACCAGAATCCGTCGAGGTTATCGGCACGCTTCCGCCGGTGGACAGCGTGACGGGTTTCCAGGTAACGCCGATTGTTGGCATCATTCCCCCTGATTTACCGTGGCGCGCCAGTGAAGATGAAGTTTCTGCGGTGTTTGAAATGCCGCTCGCCGAGGCCCTGAGTCTTGGGCGCTACCATCCGTTAGATATTCATCGCCGCGGCAACGCGCATCGCGTCTGGCTTTCCTGGTATCAACGCTATTTTGTTTGGGGTATGACGGCGGGGATTATTCGCGAACTCTCTTTACAGGTAGATAGCGATCCAGGCGACACTTTAAAACGCTGAATATGGCTATATTTAAGCAACAGAAAGACCATAAATCATCTGCTATTAGGTGATTTATGGTTAAGCATTAGTTTAATTCATGTGAATAGTTTCCTGGTGGAACCAATAAATTTTTAAACTAGCGCTTAGCCATTTCAAAGCATCATGTTCCATGAAACAGGGTGCTATCAGAGGAGTTTTAGAGTGATTAGCATATTCGACATGTTCAAAGTCGGCATCGGGCCTTCCAGCTCCCATACCGTCGGGCCAATGAAGGCCGGGAAACAGTTTGTCGACGCACTGATCGAACAGGGACTGCTGGACAGTACCACCCGCATCGCAGTGGACGTTTACGGTTCTCTTTCCCTGACGGGGAAAGGCCACCACACCGATATCGCGATTATTATGGGTCTGGCCGGCAACCAGCCTGATAACGTCGATATCGACGCTATTCCGGCTTTTATTCGCGACGTGGAAACCCGCGGTCGTCTGCTAATTGCTCAGGGTCGGCATGAAGTCGATTTTCCGCAGGATAACGGCATGCGTTTTCGCAGCGACAACCTGCCGCTTCACGAAAACGGCATGCAGATCCACGCCTATAACGGCGACAAAGAGATCTACAGCAAAACCTATTATTCCATCGGCGGCGGCTTCATCGTCGACGAAGAACACTTTGGTAAAGATGCGGCCAGCGAAGTCACCGTGCCTTATCCGTTCCATTCCGCACAGGAAATGCTTCAGCACTGCAAGGACACCGGGCTGTCCGTGTCCGGCATGGTAATGCAGAACGAACTGGCACTGCATAGCCGCCAGGAAATCGAAGACTACTTCGCCAACATCTGGCAAACCATGCGCGCCTGTATCGATCGCGGCATGAATACCGAAGGCGTGCTGCCTGGCCCGCTGCGCGTGCCGCGTCGTGCCTCTGCCCTGCGCAGGATGCTGGTGTCCAGCGACAAGCTGTCCAACGATCCAATGAACGTGGTTGACTGGGTGAACATGTTTGCCCTGGCGGTGAACGAAGAGAACGCCGCAGGTGGCCGCGTAGTAACCGCGCCAACCAACGGCGCCTGCGGGATCGTGCCTGCGGTGTTGGCCTACTACGACCACTTTATTGAGCCGGTCACGCCGGATACCTGGGTTCGCTACTTCCTGGCCTCCGGCGCTATTGGCGTGCTGTACAAAATGAACGCCTCTATTTCTGGTGCTGAAGTGGGCTGCCAGGGTGAAGTCGGTGTTGCCTGTTCTATGGCGGCGGCGGGTCTGGCTGAAATTTTGGGCGCAAGCCCGGAACAGGTTTGCGTTGCGGCGGAAATCGGCATGGAGCATAACCTCGGCCTGACCTGTGACCCGGTCGCCGGCCAGGTACAGGTGCCATGTATCGAGCGTAACGCGATTGCCTCAGTGAAGGCTATCAACGCCACCCGTATGGCGATGCGTCGTACCAGCGCCCCACGCGTTTCGCTCGATAAGGTCATTGAGACCATGTACGAAACCGGTAAAGACATGAACGCCAAATATCGCGAAACATCACGAGGCGGGCTGGCCATTAAGGTTCAGTGCGATTAAGCCGTAACCACGAAACGCTGCTTATGCGCTGAACAGCGTTCGTGATGAAATAAGCGGGAAGTGTCGTGAGGTATTTCCCGCTCACCTCGTTTTACCGAACATCCGCTTGTTCTTTCCCCGACATTCAATATCTAAAATTCAATCACCCGAGCACCATCTGCAGGAAACGATCTCGCACAGGATCGTTTAACTGAGCATTCCAGGCAATGCCGATCTGCCAGGTGGTATGTTTGCCTTCAAGTGCCACAAGCCTGACGCCGGCTGGCAGAATATGACTTACCCCCGCCGGCAGCAATGCCACACCCTCTCCGGCGGCAACGAGCGCCAGCAAGGTCTGAATATCATCTGCCGCTGAAACGGTGCGGGGAGCGAGATTATTTCCTGAGAGAAATTGCGATGTCTGTGCCGACAGCCCTTCTCCCCGATTGCGAGACAGCTGCAGCAGTTGGCTTATTTGAAGCAACTCTGTTGCAACCGCTGTTTCCGTATAAGCAGTCTGAGCCACGGCAAGAACCAGCTGTTCTTCCGCCAGGATTCGACTGTCCAGCTGTGCAGGCGCAGGCAATCGCACAAACCCAACCTGAAGGCTGCCCTCCATTAGCTGCCGAAACTGGTCGGCAGACGACATATCATTCAGGGAGACCTGCACATCTGGAAACTGGCTACGAAAGACGGCCACGTGACGAGGTGCCCGTTGGAAAGAGGAGATCCCAAAGCCCATGGTCAGTTTTCCTGCCCGTCCTTTCTGAATATCGGCCACTTCGGAACAGAATAAATCATGACGTTCAAGAACCGCTGTGGCCCCAGGGAGCAACAGTTCGCCTGCCACGGTCAGCCTTGCCCCGTGGCGACCTCGCTGAAATAGCGTGATGCCGGTAAGGGACTCCAGCGTCTGGATCTGTTTGGTCAGTGCAGGCTGCGTGACACACAGTTTTTCAGCGGCTGAATGATATGACCCTGACTTTGAGAGGGTAACGAAAGCGCGCAGCAGTTTTATATCCATTCCGTCTGGTTATCGTATGGGGCGAAATCGTGATTATACACGCGAACGTGCTCTCTGATGGAATAGCCTCCGAATCGTTAAATAAGGAGCGAAAAATGGATACCACTATTCGTACTGCCACAGTTCAGTTCTGCCACCGGGCGGGAGACAAACAGTACAATTTATCGGTGATGGAGAAATTTATTATTCAGGCCGCCCAGGAGGAGGTAAAGATTCTGGCCTTCCCTGAAATGTGCATTACCGGATACTGGCATGTGCCGGATCTCAGCCGTCAGGCACTGGATGCGTTGTCTGAGCGAGCTGATGAGAGCGCATCATTGGCCAGGATTGCAGCACTTGCCGAACAATACCAGATGGCTATTGGGGTTGGGTTCATTGAAAAGAGCTGCGACGAGCGCTTGTATAATGCCTACGCCATCTGCATGCCGGATGGCACGCGGCATGTACACAGGAAGCTCCACGCTTTTGAACACCCTGATATCGCCTCCGGCAACAGTTTTACTGTTTTTGACACCCCGTGGGGAGTGCGTGTTGGCGTGCTTATCTGCTGGGACAATAATCTCGTGGAAAATGCGCGTATTACGGCATTACTGGGCGCCGACGTTCTTATCGCTCCGCACCAGACTGGAGGAACCCATTCGCGAAGTCCCTTCGGCATGAAACCTATTCCCCCCAGCCTCTGGGAAAACAGACATAACGATCCTCAAACGCTGGAAGCAGCCTTACGCGGTGACAGCGGCCGGGGTTGGCTAATGCGCTGGTTACCTTCTCGCGCGCATGATAATGGCTTTTTCATTCTGTTCAGTAATGGCGTCGGCCTGGATAACGGCGAGGTTCGGACAGGAAATGCCATGATTATTGACCCCTACGGCAGGATCGTGAGCGAAACAGGTTCCTTTGAGGATACGATAGTGTACGCCAACCTCGATTTGCAATTGCTGCCGATGTCTACCGGCCGCAGGTGGATTCACGGCCGTCGGCCTGAGCTGTATGGCGTCTTGTGCGAATCACAGGGTTACGAGCGAGATGCAAGGACAGCGCGATTTTCTGAAGATGTGCCTTCTTTTGGCGGTGACTCTCGAAGCGAGGCCGAAAATAAGGCTGAATAGGTTGTCATCAGGAGACCAATATTTTGCCTCATGAACACTGATATCAGCGACAGATGCATACCAAACACCGCTTGTGCGGTGTTTTTTTTATCTTATCTTTTTTTATTTTTTTCGCGCTCTGATATCCCGCTACACTTTGATGATAACGTTACGCCTCATTTCTTGCGGCGAGAAACAGGGAAACAGGGATGCAAACGGCACAGCGGATTATTTCTGACTATCGCCGCAGGCGAGTTATTGTCTGCGTCGTACTCGCCATTTTAGTTTTAATCGTCACGCTTAGCGTCAGATATGCGACAGAGCGTAATCTTAACGAACAGCGCGTCGTCCAGTTTAATCAGCGAATTATTACCACACTTGACACACTTCTTGCCCCGCTGAATACCGTCAGCGACGATATTATGCAGCTCATCGGTACCTCCTGCGACAACGCCCAATTAAAAATTCGCGAACACGCCGCCAAAATGCAAACGGTACGCGCGATTGGTTTAATCAAAGATGGCGTGCTTTACTGCTCCAGTATTTACGGCAGCCGCAACGTGGGGATTCATCAGCTCCACTCGCGCCTGCCGTCCGATGAACCTCTGCTTTTTTTATCCCACGACAGCTCGCTATTAAAAGGCACCCCGGTGCTGATTTTCTGGCGGCCGCAGCTGGGGCAGCCTCACGATGGCGTGATGCAGATCGTTAATATTCAGATGTTAACCAGCCTGCTGCTTAAGCCGGAGCATCCCTGGGTGACGCGAGCGGTACTGAACGTCGGCGACGATCATCTTGAATACGGTACCGGTCTGCTAGGCAAGATAGAAACAAACGAAGATGATGTTTCCACACAAACCGTATCTAAGCTTTACCCATATTCTATTACCGCCATTGGCCCTTCTGCCGACCAGTTAACGCTGCAAAATTTACCGGCTCAACTTCCGCTGGCTTTATTACTCAGCCTGCTGGTGGGCTATATTGCCTGGCTTGCCACTGCCAACCGAATGAGCTTCTCCTGGGAAATAAACCTCGGCCTTGCCGCCCGGGAATTTGAAGTCTTCTGCCAGCCGCTGGTTAGCGCCCGAAACTTACAGTGCGTTGGCGTCGAGCTGCTGCTGCGCTGGAACAACCCAAGACAGGGCTGGATTTCGCCGGAGGTATTTATTCCTCTGGCAGAACAGCAGCAGCAAATCGCCCCACTCACCCGCTTTGTACTGGATGAAACCGTTCGCCATCTGGATATTTTCCCTAAAACACCAGGGTTTCATATCGGCCTTAATGTTGCCCCCAGCCATTTCCACGAAGGGGCGATAATTCGCGACCTGAAACGTTATTGGTTCCCGGCCACGCCTAAGCAAAAATTAACGCTGGAACTCACCGAACGTAACGCCCTGCCTACCGTGGACCATGGTGTGGTGCAACAGTTGCATAAGATGGGGATAGACCTTGCAATCGATGACTTTGGCACCGGACATAGCTCGCTCGCTTATCTTGAAACGCTGAATCCGAATGTGCTGAAAATCGATAAATCCTTTACCGCCGCCATCGGCACCGATGCTGTGAACTCGACGGTGACGGATATTATTATTGCGCTCGGGCAAAAGCTGGGTATCGATTTGGTGGCTGAAGGAGTGGAAACACAGGAACAGGCAGAATATTTACGACGTAACGGTGTGGATGTGCTGCAAGGATTTTTGTACGCCAAACCCATGCCGCTTAGGGATTTTCCTCACTGGCTCGAGGGCAACACGCCGCCGCCCCCTCGCCATGAAGACCGGGCTATCCCGGCCTTCCCTATGCGCTGACTTACTCTTCTTCGTCCTCGTGTGGAGATCGTTCTTTCTCCACGCGAACTAAATCGACGCGATAGTCATTGGCTTCGACTATCTGAATACGCAGCGGCGCGACTTCGATCACATCCCCGACTTTAGGAATATGACCATTCATCGCAATCACCAGGCCGGCGATAGACGCAATGTCTTCTTCGCTGTGCATCAGGCGATGGATATCCAGACGCTGCTGAAGCGCGTGCAGGTCCGTTGAGCCTTTCACCAGCCAGCCGTCGCCATCGCGAACGATTTCAGGTGTTTCATCCGCATCGGGGAATTCACCGGCAATCGCTTCCAGTACGTCCAGCGGCGTGACCAGTCCCTGCACTACGCCAAATTCGTTGTTAACGATAACGAAGCTACCTCGAGCACGGCGCAGCACGCCAAGCAGGTTGATTGGGTCCAGCGTTTCCGGCACAACAATTGCCGGCGACTGTGCGGCAATCGCCGCCACGTCAACACCTTCGTCCAGGGCAACCAGCAGCTCTTTCGCGCGTACTACGCCAATAATTTCATCCAGTTCGCCACGACACACCGGGAATAAGCTATGAGGAGATGCCAGCAGCTGTTCGCGGATCTCCGGCACGCTCTTCATCGCATCAACCCACGAAATCTCTCCGCGCGGCGTCATGATGCTACGCAATGAGCGCGAAGCCAGCGTCAGCACGCCGTTAATCATATAGCGCTCTTCTTCTGCGAAGGATTCCGCCTCGATTGGCGTCATAGCTTTGCTGTCTTCGCTGCTTTGGACACGTTCCTGACGCTTACCGCTCATCATGCGCAGAATCGCATCGGCAGTACGCGCTCGCAGCGGTTGTCGTGACTGATGGCGAATAAAGTTACGGCGCGCGATCTGGTTAAACAGCTCGATGATGATCGAGAAGCCAATGGCCGCGTACAGGTAGCCTTTTGGAATGTGGAAACCGAAACCTTCTGCCACCAGGCTCAAACCAATCATCAGCAGGAAGCTCAGACAGAGCACTACCACCGTCGGATGTTGGTTAACAAAGTTGGTCAGCGGCTTGGAGGCAAGCAGCATGACGCCCATAGCAATGACGACCGCAGCCATCATCACCGGCAGGTGGTTAACCATCCCCACGGCGGTAATCACCGCATCCAGCGAGAAGACGGCATCAAGCACCACAATCTGCAACACCACCACCCAGAAGCTGGCATAGCCCTTGCCGTGACCGTCATCATGCTGACGGTTTTCAAGGCGTTCGTGCAGTTCCGTGGTCGCTTTAAACAGCAGGAAGATACCGCCCACCAGCATGATCAGGTCGCGGCCTGAGAAGGTGAAATCCGCGATGCTGAACAGCGGCGCGGTTAGCGTGACCAGCCATGAAATCAGCGACAGCAGCGCCAGACGCATAATCAGCGCCAGCGACAGGCCGATCAATCGAGCCTTATCCCGCTGCTTAGGCGGAAGTTTGTCCGCAAGAATGGCGATAAATACCAGGTTATCAATACCCAGCACGATTTCCAGCACAACCAGCGTAAGCAAACCAGCCCAGATCTGCGGGTCCATTAACAGTTCCATGTCAGACCCCCGTTAAGGGCGCAGCAAATCGGCATTCCGTAGGTTACGGACGCAAGGCGGCTGATTAGTCGTATTTGCGGGCATAAAACGCCGCTGAGAGGGTGGGATTTAGGCATCCCGGCAGTGAAAAGACGTCGGTGACGGTCCATAGGGTGGGCTACTGCCCGCTACTCCTGAAAGTGAATCGGACGCTAACATTATCAAAGTAAACCAGGGCTTGGCAAAGATTTACCTGACTTTGCAATTTTTTTGCAACTTACGCTGACCATATTTTACAGCGTAATGCCATGAAATCACGGCAACGTTAAATTACGGATCTTCATCACATAAATTATTTTTTCACTGTCTAAAATAATTCCGGCAAATGGTTTGTTCTTTCTTGAACGTGTTATCTGAATCGATTCGCTGAAACGATCCCGATACACCACCGCACCCTTCGAGGGGTGTTGTAATGACAAAAACAGGAGGTAGCAAGTGACTATTGCTATTGTCATAGGCACACATGGCTGGGCAGCGGAACAATTGCTGAAAACCGCCGAAATGCTATTAGGCGAACAAGAGAACGTTGGCTGGATAGATTTCGTTCCGGGTGAAAATGCTGAAACCCTGATCGAGAAATATAACGCTCAGCTGGAGAAACTGGATACCAGCAAAGGCGTGCTATTCCTCGTGGATACCTGGGGTGGCAGTCCATTCAATGCGGCAAGCCGTATCGTTGTGGATAAGGAACATTACGAAGTGGTCGCCGGGGTGAATATCCCGATGCTGGTCGAAACCCTGATGTCGCGGGACGACAATCCTACCTTCGACGATCTGGTTGCCCACGCCGTTGAAACCGGCCGCGAAGGCGTGAAAGCGCTGAAAGCTAAGCCGATTGAAAAAGCTGCACCAGCCCCCATTGCCGCCGCGCCGAAAGCCGCTGCGCCAGCCAAGCCAATGGGTCCAAACGATTACATGAACATCGGTCTGGCGCGTATTGACGACCGTTTAATTCATGGCCAGGTTGCTACCCGCTGGACGAAAGAAACCAACGTGACCCGCATTATCGTCGTCAGTGATGAAGTGGCGGCAGACACCGTTCGCAAAACGCTGCTGACCCAGGTCGCACCGCCGGGCGTTACCGCCCACGTGGTGGATGTGGCAAAAATGATCCGCGTTTACAACAACCCCAAGTACGCCGGTGAACGCGTCATGCTCCTGTTCACCAACCCAACCGACGTTGAGCGCATTGTTGAGGGTGGCGTAAAAATCACCTCCGTCAACATCGGCGGCATGGCGTTCCGCCAGGGCAAAACCCAGGTTAACAACGCTATTTCCGTAGATGAGAAAGATATTGAGGCCTTCAAAAAACTGAATGACCGCGGTATTGAGCTTGAAGCGCGGAAAGTGTCTACCGATCAAAAACTGAAAATGATGGATCTGATCGCGAAAGTTAAATGATTGTCATCACTAATAATATTGCTCAGATTTCACACATAAGTCATCGTCAATAGGAGAAGTACAATGGAGATTACCACTCTTCAGATTGTGCTGGTGTTTGTCGTAGCCTGTATCGCCGGTATGGAGTCGGTGCTCGATGAATTTCAGTTCCACCGTCCGCTTATCGCCTGTACGTTAATCGGCGCCGTTCTCGGCGACATGAAAACCGGCATCATCATCGGCGGTACGCTGGAAATGATCGCCCTAGGCTGGATGAATATCGGTGCCGCCGTGGCCCCGGATGCCGCCCTCGCCTCAATTATCTCAACCATCCTGGTCATCGCCGGGCACCAAAGCATCGGGGCCGGTATCGCGCTGGCTATTCCACTGGCTGCTGCGGGCCAGGTGCTGACCATTATCGTGCGTACTATTACCGTTGGCTTCCAGCACGCGGCGGATAAGGCGGCCAATAACGGCAACCTGACGGCGCTTTCCTGGATCCACGTCTCGTCCCTGTTCCTGCAGGCAATGCGTATCGCTATTCCAGCGGTTATCGTCGCCATCTCCGTAGGCACCAGTGAAGTTCAGAACATGCTGAACGCCATTCCTGAAGTGGTGACCAGCGGCCTGAACATCGCCGGCGGCATGATTGTGGTGGTCGGTTACGCGATGGTCATCAACATGATGCGCGCGGGCTACCTGATGCCGTTCTTCTACCTCGGTTTCGTTACCGCAGCGTTCACCAACTTCAACCTGGTGGCACTGGGTGTGATTGGCGCAGTGATGGCCATTCTCTACATTCAGCTCAGCCCGAAATATAACCGTAGCGCGGGTGCTCCGGCCCAGGCTGCTGCCGCGAAAGATCTTGATAACGAACTGGACTAACAGGTGAGCGAAATGGTTGATTCCACTAAATTAACGACTGAGAAGAAAATCACCCAGAGTGATATCCGTGGCGTATTCCTGCGTTCGAACCTGTTCCAGGGTTCATGGAACTTCGAGCGTATGCAGGCGTTAGGTTTCTGCTTCTGTATGGTGCCGGTAATCAAACGCCTGTACCCGGAGAACAACGACGCCCGCCGCCAGGCTATTAAGCGCCATCTGGAGTTCTTTAACACCCACCCTTACGTTGCCGCCCCGGTGCTTGGCGTAACGCTGGCGATGGAAGAGCAGCGTGCTAACGGCGCCGAAATTGATGACGGTGCGATTAACGGCATCAAAGTTGGCCTGATGGGGCCGCTGGCTGGTGTAGGCGACCCTATCTTCTGGGGTACTGTGCGTCCGGTCTTTGCTGCCCTGGGTGCCGGTATCGCCATGAGCGGTAGCCTGCTTGGACCGTTGCTGTTCTTCATTCTGTTCAACGCAGTGCGCCTGCTGACCCGCTACTATGGCGTGGCCTATGGCTACCGCAAAGGCGTCGATATCGTTAAGGATATGGGCGGCGGCTTCCTGCAGAAACTGACGGAAGGGGCGTCTATTCTCGGCCTCTTTGTCATGGGGGCGTTAGTTAACAAGTGGACGCACGTTAACATCCCGCTGGTGGTGTCTAAAATTACCGACCAGACCGGGGCAGTTAAAGTGACCACCGTGCAAACGATCCTTGACCAGTTGATGCCAGGCCTGGTACCGCTGCTGCTGACCTTTGCCTGTATGTGGCTGCTGCGCAAAAAAGTCAACGCACTGTGGATCATCATGGGCTTCTTCGTGATCGGCATCGTAGGTTACGCTATTGGCCTGTTGGGTCTGTAATTTGTACTGATAACCGGGGGCATCCAGCCCCCGGTTTTTTTATCTTTGACGGGAGGTTTCATGACGTTAACGGATGTCGTGCTGGTTGTGTTTATCGCGTTGCTGCTGGCTTTTGCCGTTTACGATGAGTTTGTGATGGACAAACTAAAGGGCAAAACCCTGCTCAAAATCCCCCTACTTCGCCGCAATCGCGTGGACAGCGCCATCTTTGTCTTTCTTGTCGGCATTCTTATCTACAACAACGTAACCTCGCACGGTACCCCGCTAACCACATGGTTATTATCTGCTCTGGCGCTAATGGCTATTTATATTTCCTGGTTCAGGCAGCCGAAGATCATCTTCAAAAGTCATGGTTTTTTCTTCGCCAATGTTTGGGTGGAATATAACCGCATTAAAGAAATGAATTTATCGGAAGATGGTGTGCTGGTGATGCAATTAGAACAGCGGCGCTTATTGATTCGCGTAAAGAATATTGATGACCTCGAAAAAATCTACAAATTAATGGTTTCAACTCAGTAAGTTACAATTATAGCAAAGTCTATATTTGTGGGTTGTTTTTCACCACCTGAAACATAGCCTTTGCTATTTCATAAGATTTGTACGGCTTTATTTTAACCTTTTCATTGCATATCTCATTAAAATGAAAATCGTTATCAATAAATAATGATAAAAATAGAATTCAAAGATTGTTTTAATTTAAAAAAATATGTTAAGGTTGCGCCCGTCGTTGGGGAGTAGCCGATTTCTGCCACAGACAGAAATGTACATGTCAACATACTCGTTATATCCGTTCCTGAGATTAACGTGGCATGTACGCCTCAGAGTTCTGAGTAGGCGAGACCATAGGCACGCGCCATCGTAAAGTTGGGGATGGTTTGCGTGTATATGGATATTCCCAACTGAGGCGTAAGAATGAATCTCTCCGCAACAATCCTGCTTGCTTTCGGCATGTCCATGGACGCCTTCGCCGCTTCCATCGGCAAAGGTGCCACCCTGCACAAACCTAAATTCTCAGAAGCACTCCGTACCGGTTTGATCTTTGGCGTCATTGAAGCCATTACCCCACTTATCGGCTGGGGCCTTGGCCTGTTGGCTAGCAAGGTTGTGCTGGAATGGAACCACTGGGTGGCTTTTATTCTGCTGGTGTTCCTCGGCGGGCGAATGGTGCTGGAAGGCTTCCGCGGGGCGACTCAGGAAGATGCGCCTAAAATTCATCGCCACGGTTTTTGGCTGCTGGTGACCACCGCGATTGCCACCAGTCTTGATGCAATGGCCGTGGGCGTTGGGCTTGCCTTCCTGCAGGTCAATATTATTCAGACTGCGTTAGCCATCGGCTGCGCAACTGCGATCATGTCTACGCTGGGGATGATGGTCGGCCGATTTATCGGACCCATGTTAGGTAAACGCGCCGAGATCCTCGGCGGTATCGTGCTGATAGGCATCGGCTGCCAGATTATGTACAGCCATTTCGCCCCTTTTAACTGATCAATCGCGCTGCCAGACTCGCACCACAAAGTCAGTTTCACAGCTAAACGCCGTTTCTCCTCTCAGCTCCTCCCAAACTTCAGGGCGAGCACGCCAGGCGAACGGCGTCATTTGCAGCAGGGCAACAGCTTCATCCCCGCGCAGGTTCATCATCCAGCCTGGTTGTAGCGTCCGTTGCAGCGTAAAGCCCGGCATAGCTTCAACCTCTTCACTGTGCAAAACAATATCCTGATAAATGAGCCCTTTTAGCTGCATCAAATGGCGTGGGCCAGGCGTGGCTGTCACCACCACACCGCCGCGCTTCACGATCCGTGCAAGCTCTTCAGCCTTACAGGGGGCAAAAATGCGCACAATCGAGTCCATGCTCTCATCGGCAAACGGCAGGCGGTGGCTGGATGCGACGCAAAATTTCACTTCCCGGTAGCGTTTAGCCGCGTAGCGAATAGCAACTTTTGAAACGTCCAGCCCCCAGGTCTCACCGCCCTGCTCAGCCACAACCGCTGCAAATCCCGCCGTGTAATACCCTTCCCCACAGCCAATATCCAGTAGCGCAGAGGGCGCTATCTCTTTTAACAACTGGCAAAGAGCATCGCGTAGTGGCTGATAATGTCCGGCATCAAGGAATGCCCGGCGAGCCTGCATCATTTCCGCGCTGTCACCCGGGTCTTTCGAACGTTTATGCTGAACGGGCAGCAAATTAACATAGCCTTCTTTGGCTATATCAAATTGATGCCCCTGAGGGCAGCGGTAGCTGTTCGCGCTGGCGCTAAGCACGGAATGGCAGAGTGGACAAAGCCAGGACATAGAAAACTCCGGAGGCAACAAAGGGCGCAAGTTTAGCGCCCCTTTTGCCAAACCGCTACATAGCGGCGCGGTCATTCTCCATTTTGTTCAGCACCATCATGCTGTTGTCTCCGGCAGGCAGCCCGTCCGGCTCAATATTTTCCAGACGTAAAACGTCACCCATGATTTGGCTGAATACCGGGGCAGAAACCGCACCGCCGTAGTACTTCCCGTTGGAAGGATCGTTAATCACCACCACCAGCGCATAGCGAGGATTACTGGCCGGCGCCACGCCAGCCGTGTAGGCAATGTACTGATCTATATATTTACCATCAGGGCCGATCTTTTTGGCAGTGCCAGTTTTCACCGCCACGCGGTAACCATGAACTGCGGCCTTAACGCCCCCGCCGCCAGGCAGCGCCACGCTTTCCATCATATGCTCCACTTCATGCACAATTTCTTCCGGCATAACTCTCGTCCCTTCCACCGGCGGGTCAACGCGCGTGATAGACAGGGGACGTGAAATACCAAAACTACCAATAGTGGCGTAAACATGAGCCAGCTGCAGCGGGGTCACCATCAGGCCATAGCCAAATGCGAAAGTGGCTCGATCCAGCTCTCCCCAGCGCTGGCGCACCGGCAACAGGCCGCGGCTTTCGCCCGTCAGGCCGATTGCAGTGGGGACGCCAAAGCCAAATCTATGATAAGTGTCCCAAATATTCTGAATCGGCATTGCCAGTGAAAGACGGGACACGCCGGTATCGCTCGATTTTTGCAGCACCCCGGTCAGGGTAAGCTGCGGATAGTACCCCACGTCACGGATGTGGTGCCCGTCGAGAGTAAACGGATGGGTATCAATAACGCTGTCAGGCCGGACAATCCCCTGTTGCAGCGCCGTCATGACTACCATAGGCTTCACCGTCGAACCGGGTTCGAAGGTGTCGCTTATCGCGCGGTTGCGGAAATCGTCGAGCCTGGCGTCATCACGGTTGTTCGGGTTAAAGGTTGGGTAGTTAGCCATTGCCAGGACTTCACCGGTCTGCACATCAATGACCACCGCGGCACCGGATTCTGCTTTGTTCCAGGACACAGCGTTGCTGAGCGCATCTTCCGTCACGGTTTGCAGTCGTTCATCGATGCTGAGCTGAATATTGTGTGCGGGGCTGGCAGCATTCTCGGTGATATTTTCCACCACATGACCGTAGCGATCTTTGCGTACCAGACGCTCACCCTCTTTGCCGGTAAGCTGCTGGTTAAAACTTTTTTCGATCCCCTCAATACCCTGATCGTCAATATTGGTGAACCCAATAAGGTTCGCCCCCACCCGACCTGCAGGATAAAAGCGGCGTGATTCATCCCGCAGCGCGATACCGGGAATATTCAGTTTGTCGATGTATTGCGCCTGTTGGGGATCCAACTGGCGAGCAAGGTAGATAAAACGGCCTCGCTCGTTGCTGTGAATACGCGTGGCAATCTCGCTCAAAGGGACATGCAGCGCAGAGGCCAGCGCCTGCCAGCGGCTGTTAACCAGTACGCCCCCCTTCTCCATAACCGTTTTCGGATCGGCCCACACCGCTTCGACCGGCACGCTGACCGCCAGCGGTTTTCCGTTGCGATCTTCGATCATCCCACGCGGCACCTCAATCGGTTCTTCGCGCAGGGAACGCATATCCTCCTGCTTAACCAGGTTATCCGGGGAGATAATTTGCAGCCAGGCAATACGTCCGAGCAGAAACACCAAACTCCCGGTGATGGCCACACACAGAAGCCCAAAACGCCACTGGATAAAATTACCGGTTAATACGGGGACACCCTTCTTCACAACTATTCCTTGCTCAGCCTAAGCGATTGAAAGATTTAACCAGATCCCCGGCATTTTGCCGGGAGAACAGTGCTAAAACCTTCGCAGCTTTGCAACAAGAGGCAACAAATGATTCAATTTGTTAATAGCTTGAAAAACAGTAGATTAGTGACAGAAATGAAAAAGCCCCGTCGAAACGGGGCTTTTATCTCAATTCGGCGTTATTCGCGCCTGAGCTCTAATCCAGAAGAATTAGATGGCAGTCACGTTAACTGCAGCAGGGCCTTTCTGGCCGTCCTGGATTTCGAATTCAACGTTCTGGCCTTCAGCCAGAGTTTTGAAGCCGTTACCCTGGATTGCAGAGAAGTGTACGAATACATCTTTGCTGCCGTCAGCTGGAGTAATGAAACCAAAACCTTTAGACTCGTTGAACCACTTAACTTGACCTTTAATCTTTGCCATTTTGCAAATTCCTTAGATTGTATTCTTCGCCCGCAGGCATAACTTAGATAAAACAGAGACATTACTGCATGAGGCACTAATATAAGGCTCGGCAGAGAAGCAGTATTCAACGACAACGTGTTTACTCAGGTCTTCTTTACTGAAAATGCCACACATAAACAGAACTGTACCTCGTTTAACCCAACGTGTTATCACACACAACGTAAACAATGGCAAGCCATTTTTAAGCATGTGTCGATCTGCCGCACAGATTCAGAAAATTACACGATTACCTTAAGAAAGTAACCCGCGTTTTTTGACGTATATTTTCATCAGAAAAAGTTGTCGCAACAGATTGTGTTTTAACAACATTCCGACAACGTCTGAACCTTAGCGTAAAGCGTACTTTTCGTCCAGACATCCGTACAATAAAATCCTTTTTGAAGGATATATCTTTATGATTTTTTATGCATATCTATGCACAAATCAACCTAAAGACAATCATCGTGACTGGTACACGGATTTCATCACTGTATTTTTTACGCCCAACAGAATAAAGCCTGTACAACAGGCCTGATATTCTGCACCAAAATAATGAAAGTTTAATGACATTGCCCCAGGACAAGGCAATAAAAACGTTTCGATGGAATTTAAAGCGTGATTATCGGGCGTTAATTTAGCCAAATAGAAATAAAGCCGTCATTACCGACATTAATAATTAATTCTTATTCTTCGTGAAGGGCAAACTTTGACCAATGCGCAGAGGTGAAAATATTTGGTCGTTTTCCCCCTGCTCATGCAAGGCCGCAAGCAACTCCTGCGGTGGCTTGTCGAGAGACTCATCGGCCAGCTCGAAAACGCCCCAGTGGATAGGAATTGTCACGGGTTTGCCGATCGCTTGCCATAACGTCACTGCCTGCTGGGGATCCATGTGGTGATCGCCCATAAACCAGCGAGGCTCGTAGGCACCAATGGGCAACGCGGCCATATCGAACGGCCCCAGGCGAGTCGCTATCTCGGCCAGCGACTCGGTGTAACCTGAATCACCGCTAAACCAAAAACGCAAAGCCCCCTGCTCCACAACCCAGCCGCACCAAAGCGAACGGTTACGATCCCAAAACGTTCGCATACTCCAGTGCCGGGCAGGTACGGCGGTGAAAACCATGCCGCACCAGTTAAAGCTTTGCCACCAGTCCAGCTCTGTGACCTGCTCAATCCCACGCTGGCTGAACCATGCTTTCAGGCCGAGGGGTACAAAAAAATGAACGTCGGGAAAACGCTTAATCAACCGACGGACTGTTTTTTTATCGAGATGGTCGTAATGGTTATGGGAAATGAGCACGGCATCCAGTCGAGGTAACTGGTTAATATCGAGTGGGACTTCAGTTCGCCGGGCAGGACCGGCAAAAGAAACCGGGGACGCGCGACGGGAAAATACTGGATCGGTCAGCAAAAAATGGCCATTAAGCCGCAACAACAGGCTGGCATGCCCCAGCCACCATACGCGGTCATCACTACCGCTCAGATCGGCCTGTTGCCACCAGCGTTCAATAAATGCGGAGTAACCTTGACCGGGAGGATGTGGAAGCTTTTGCGCTTTGCGCTCCTGCCGCCACTTTTGGACGTCACCAGGTTGCCGTATTGCAGGCTCTGTATTGCGAAACCCATCAGGCAGATGGTGGGATAATTGTGGATTGTACCAAGGGTTTTTCCAGCTCATCCCACCTCCAGCCAGATTAGCGTTCCGCTACCAGACGCACAAAGTCGTCGTCATTTTCTTCTTCAACCTTCGCAGCCGGTTTGTGTTCCGGCTCTGGTTCGTTCGCTTCACACAAGCGGCGCAGCAAGGCATTTTGACGCTTCTGTAAATCCACCAGTTCTTCGAGCAGTGCAATCTGTTCGTTTGCACGACTACTGGAACGATTGACAAAAAACCACAGAACAAGACCGACAATCAACGTCACCAGCGATATCGCCAGCGGCATGATAGTTAAAGCACTAAAACCCAATTCGTTCATCTTACCACCTCAAAAAAAACGCATTCTACACCTGAGGCAGAGAGAGAAAAATCACTACCAGGGGATAAATTTATTAATGGTACAAATGCCGCTGAAAAATTGCACATCCTGGTCGCACATCACATTTATCATTTGAGTCCATAGCAGCAGGCAGGTAACAGCAATCACCAAAACGATCACCCATCTGTACTTTCTCACTACATCGCCACCTCTTGACCATAGAATTTCGGTAATTTAACACTAACCAACTAAACCATGAGTAACGTTTCCTGCTTTTTCATTTCAGAATCATCAGATTGTGACGTCAATTTTTCAGAGTAGGGTTGATGCAGGATTAGATTGATGTTTGAGGTCAGTATGCGAGCGATTATTCGTACAATTATTGTTATTGCCATCATCTGGATTGGCCTGTTGCTTTCAGGCTATGGCGTTTTAGTGGGCAGCAAAGAAAATGCGGCGGGGCTTGGGCTGCAATGTAAATACCTGACGGCACGTAGTACCGTGACCGCGCAGTTTATTCACACCGATAGCGGGATTATTGGCCTGACCGATTGCCCGCTTCTACGTAAAGTCGACACGCCGATTGATAACGGTTAAAGCGACAAGGCCGCGTGTCTTGCGCGGCCTGATTTTACAAAATCAGAAAGGATAATGGTGGTAGCCCATCTGCTGGGATAACGTTCGTGCGGCCTGATGAAGAATACGGACGTATTCAGCCAGCCCTTCATCCGAGTAGCGGATCGTTGGAAATGAAATGCTCATGCCCGCGACGACAACGCCAAAACGGTCGAAAACGGGTACCGCGACACAGCGAATGCCCTCTTCCTGTTCCTCATTGTCTTCACCATACCCCTGCGCTCTCACCTGCTCAAGCACAGGGATAAGTGCTTCTGTACTGACGATAGTCCGTTCTGTGCTGCGAACATATTCAACATCCGAAAGAATGTCCAAAATTTCGTCGTGCGGCCGCCACGCAAGCAAAACCTTACCAATGGCAGTACTATACAACGGATTCCGTCGTCCGACACGCGAATACATACGCAAGTTATAAAGTGAATCTATTTTGTGGATATAGACAATGCTGCTTTCCTCAAACGCCCCCAGATGAATCGCTTCTTTGGTTCGTCGGGAAAGCTCGCGCATCTGAACATCCGCGCTGCGAATAAGGTCGATATTCTGTAATGCCCCGCTGCCCAGCTCGAAAAGCTTCAGCGTCAGGGCATATTTTTCCGACTCTTCTTCCTGTGACACATAACCGAGGGATTTCATTGTTTGCAGAAACCGATATACGGTGCTCTTGGACATCATGACGCGCTGCGACAGTTCGGTGATACCAATTTCTTTTTCTTCACCAAGTGCCTGTAGGATGCCAAAAACCTTTAGCACGGAAGAGACGGCATCGGGCTGCTTGTCGGGGTCTGAGAGAGCCATACATCACCTCGGGTATTCTTGTTTTATAAAAATTAGAACCGTTTTTTAGTATATTGATGCCCTATGATCGCCGCAATCAAAGCCTGCTGATTCGTTACAAATCTGCGGCATTGACAAGATTAATTGATGATAAAATCATTACCCTCCTAACGACTTCAGACAGCAAAATTTTAAATATGGATAAATCAGTGTCCGATGGCTTACCTACGCCTCAGCGTTACGGTGCCATTTTGACGATTGCGCTCGGGATCATGATGGCCGTGCTCGACGGCGCTATTGCTAATGTCGCCCTGCCTACGATTGCACACGATTTGAATGCCAGCCCTGCGGAATCTATTTGGGTGGTTAACGCTTATCAAATAGCCATTATTGTGTCGCTTTTATCGCTTTCGTTTCTCGGCGATATTTTTGGCTACCGCCGTATCTATCAGTGCGGTCTGGTCCTGTTTTGCCTGACCTCGCTATTTTGCGCCGTTTCTACCTCACTGCCGATGCTTACCTTTGCCCGTGTGCTGCAAGGCTTTGGCGGCGCAGCATTAATGAGCGTGAATACCGCCCTGATTCGTTTGATTTATCCTCAGCGTTTTCTGGGTCGTGGGATGGGCGTGAATTCATTTATTGTTGCCGTGTCCTCTGCCGCCGGCCCCACCGTTGCCGCTGCAATTCTTTCGGTAGCCTCGTGGCAATGGCTGTTTTTAATCAACGTGCCAATTGGCATTGTTTCGCTGATTCTGGCGCTGCGCTATTTACCGCCCAACCAGCAAAAATCCCAGGGTCAGCGTTTTGATATCCCGAGTGCGGTAATGAACGCCCTCACCTTCGGTCTGCTTATTTCAGCGATCGGTGGTTTTTCACAGGGCCAGTCGGGGTTCATCATTATCGGTGAACTGGTTGCGCTTGTCGTGATTGGCTATTTCTTCATCCGTCGCCAGCTTCGTTTACCGTTCCCTCTGCTCCCGGTCGACCTGCTGCGAATCCCAATTTTTTCGCTGTCTATCGGCACATCAATATGTTCGTTCGGCGCTCAAATGCTGGCGCTGGTTTCACTGCCCTTTTTCTTGCAAACCGTCCTGGGCCGCAGTGAGGTTGAAACCGGTCTGCTGTTAACGCCATGGCCACTGGCAACGATGGTGATGGCACCGCTGGCAGGCTATCTTATCGAACGTGTGCATGCAGGTCTGATGGGCGCCGTAGGGCTTTTAGTGATGGCCTGCGGCTTGTTTGCTTTGGCCATGCTCCCGCACGATCCGTCCGACCTGAATATTATCTGGCGTATGGTGCTGTGTGGGGCAGGATTCGGCCTCTTCCAGTCCCCGAATAACCACACCATTATCTCCTCTGCGCCCCGCCACCGCAGCGGTGGAGCAAGCGGTATGTTAGGGACTGCTCGCTTGCTCGGTCAAAGCTGCGGGGCCGCATTGGTCGCTCTAATGTTTAACGTGTTTGGTAACAGTGGGACGCATGCCTCGCTGATTCTTGCGGGCATATTTGCCACCATTGCCGCCGTCGTCAGTGGGCTGCGAATCTCGCAGCCCAGGGTACAGGCATAAAAAAAGCGTGCCGCCTGGGCACGCTTTTCATTTCTGAGTTACAACTACTTCAGGTATTCGCCGTTGCGCAGCGCTTCGATACGTTTGTCCAGCGGCGGGTGCGTCATGAACAATTCGCTCATTGACTTGGCCTTACCGTTGATGCAAAACGCCATCATGCTGCTGGCTTCCTGCGGCTCATAGCTGGTTTTCAGGCGCTGCAGCGCTGCAATCATCTTCTCGCGGCCCACAAGTTTCGCAGAACCCGCGTCGGCGTGGAATTCACGATGGCGTGAGAACCACATGGTGATAATGCTCGCCAGAATGCCAAACACCAGTTCCAGCACCGTTGCCACCGCAAAGTAAATCAGCGGGTTGCCGTTGCTGCTTTCGTTATCATCACGGTTCCCGGACAGGAAGCCAGAAGCCACCTGAGCGATGATGCGGGAGATAAAGATAACGAAGGTGTTCACTACGCCCTGAATCAGCGTCATGGTCACCATGTCACCATTGGCGATATGGCTGATTTCGTGCGCGATAACCGCTTCCGCTTCGTCACGACTCATGTTCTGCAGCAGACCTGTACTGACCGCAACCAGAGAGGCGTCACGGCGCGCTCCGGTGGCGAAAGCATTGATGTCTGGTGCATGATAAATCGCAACCTGCGGCATGGCGATGCCCGCCTGCTGTGACTGCCGACGCACGGTTTCCATTAACCAGTGCTCCGTTTCGTTACGAGGTTGCTCAATCACCTCACCGCCTACTGAACGTAATGCCATCCATTTTGACATCAGCAGGGAAATAAAAGAGCCGCCAAAGCCAAACAGCACCGCCATGATCATCAGACCCTGAACGCTGCTCGACTGGATCCCCGTCAGGCTTAGCACCAGCCCGAAAACGACCATTACCGCAAGGTTGGTCAACAGGAAAAGCCCGATACGCATCATAATTTTCTTTTTACCTCGGTTAAAAACACGCTCTTTGCGCTCCCACACATCGTAGGGGCGCGCCGCCTATTTTCAAGCATCAATCCCGCCCAAGTGATTAATAATACATAACTTTACATTTTGTATGCATTTATCTTACATCACTGAAGACAGGCAAAAAAATGGGCACCGCTTGGGTGCCCATCCGGGAGGTTACTTGGTCGCCGTCGGCTGCTCGGCAGGCCTGTCTTGCTCCATGCCGGCAAGATCGATGGCAATATGCACCGTCTCGTCAAGATACGGATCGGGCTCCTGGTAATCCTTCGGCAAATCGTCGAGTTTCTTAATCGGCGCTTTACCTTCCCGCTTGAAGCGATCGTTGATTCTGGCCAGGCGAGTCGCGTCGTCTTCCTGATTCTCTTTTTCACGCTGAGCGTAATTCAGAGAAACAACGTTCCGTTTTTCCTTCAGGGCATTGAAGCGAGCAATGTCCTTCATGATGTACTGGAACTCAGGGTCTTTGGCGATGCGATCCTGATGCAGCTTCAGTAACTCAGGTTCGAACGGCGTAAGATCGCCGGTTTTCACATAAGTCGCCGCGTTGATGCTGTCCCACGGCAACGCATTGTCTTCGAACTTCTCGCCGGTCTCAGTTTGTTCGGTCCCGGTTGGCATCATGATGTCCGGCGTCACACCTTTCCGCTGGGTACTGCCGCCGTTAATGCGGTAGAACTTCTGAATGGTGTACTGAACCGAACCCAGCGCAGGCCATTCCGGACGCAGCATCTGATCGTAAATGCGATTCAGCGAACGGTACTGCTGCACGGTGCCTTTCCCGAAGGTCGGTTCACCGACAATCAGCGCGCGACCATAGTCCTGCATCGCCGCCGCAAAGATTTCAGACGCCGAGGCGCTAAAGCGGTCAACCAGCACCACCAGCGGACCTTTGTAGTAGACCACGCCGTCGGTATCGCTATCTTCGCGGACTTTACCGTTGTTGTCGCGAACCTGAACCACCGGGCCACTAGGAATAAACAGACCGGACAGGGACACCGCTTCCGTCAGCGCACCGCCGCCGTTAGAACGCAGATCGATAATCACGCTCTTCACGTTCTGTTTTTCCAGCTTCTGCAGTTGAACCTTCACGTCATCCGTGAGGCCAACGTAGAAGCCAGGAATATCCAGCACGCCGACTTTGTCTTTGCCGACAGTCTTCACAGACATCTTGACCGCGCGGTCTTCGAGGCGAATACGTTCGCGAGTCAACGTCACGGTACGCGTTTTGGTGCCTTTGCCCGCAGGCAGGATTTCAAGGCGAACTTTGCTGCCTTTTGGCCCTTTAATCAGCGCGACAACGTCGTCCAGACGCCAGCCGATAACGTCAACCATCGGTTTACCCGTTTGGCCTACGCCAACAATACGATCGCCGACGGTAATAGCCTTGCTCTTCGCCGCCGGACCACCGGCAACCATGGAGTTGATCAGCGTATAATCATCATCCATTTGCAGCACCGCCCCGATGCCTTCTAAAGACAGGCTCATTTCGGTGTTGAACTGTTCGGTGCTGCGCGGGGAAAGATAGTTCGTATGTGGGTCAATCTCATGGGCAAACGCAGTCATCGCCAGCGAGAACACATCTTCACTGTTGCTTTGCGCCAGACGGCGGATCGCAAACTGATAGCGCTTGGTCAGAGTTTCACGAATTTCCTGCTCGGTTTTGCCGGTCAGCTTCAGGCTCAGCTCGTCGTATTTAACTTTCGCATCCCAGAGCTTATCCAGCTCATCGACGCTTGTTGGCCACGGCGCCTTGCTGCGATCCAGATTGATGGTGTCGTTACCGGTGAAATCCATCGGCTTCGCTAACACCTTCAAGGCATACTGATAGCGTTCAAAACGGCGCTTCTGACCCAGATTATAAAGGTCGTAAAACACATCGAGCTTACCGCTGCGCAACTCATCGCCAATCTGCCCTTTCTTCGCGGCAAACTGGGCGACGTCGCTGGCCAACAGCACGTTGTGGCTGTAATCCAACAAGTTCAGGTAGCGGTCAAAGATTTTTGCCGAGAAGTTGGCATCCAGATCGAACTGGCGGTAATGAGAACGCGTAAAACGCGAGGTCACGCGTTCACTCACCGTTGCGTGCTGAGCTTCTTCCTTTAACTGAGGAATTTGGTCAGCACGGGTAATGTTGTCCAGGGCCAGGGCGCTGCCTGCCACGAACAGCAGGCTGGCGATGGCCGTAAGCTTAAAGAGTTTGTTCATGCCTGAGTCAGGCCTCCGTTTCAGAACTGCAAGTGTTCTGCGCGTACGATCATTGCCATACCAGAAGTCAGCTGTACACGGACGCCATCTTTGGTAATTTCCAGTACGGTAGCATCCATTGCGTTGTTACCGGCTTTGACTTTTATGGCCTGTCCAACCTGCAGAGCAGCAATATCGGTCACCGGTGTACGACGCTCTTCACGAGGTGCCTTTGGTGCCGGTTTCTCAGCGCGAGGTTTACGCTCTGCCCCTTCTTTGCGACGCGGTGCTGCGGCCGGGCGAGGTTTGCGTTCGCGACGTGGAGCCTCTTCAGTGACGCCTGCGGCTGCAGCGGCTTCACGTTTCTTCGCCTGCTGCTCAGCACGCTGTGCCTGAACGCGGGCTTTGGCTTCATCCAACTGCTGGCGAGCATGTTCTACATGCTGTTCGTCCAGCTCACCGCAAGGGTTGCCATCGAGATCAACGCGAGTTGCGCCAGCTTTGATGCCGTACAGGTAACGCCAGCTTGACGTATAAAGACGCAATGCTGAACGAAGCTGCGTTTTGCTGAGGCTCATTTCGCCTTCAACACGAGAGACTAAATCCTGGAAGATACCAATCTTCAACGGACGAGCTTCACCTTCTGCGCTAAAACATTGAGGGAAACGCTCGGCCAAAAATGCGATAACTTCTTTACTGCTATTCAACTTAGGTTGATTTTCCATGAAATTTCCTGATTACAACGGAATTGCCAATAAGTCGCAGGCATGAACAGGCGACATTATAATGACGCCATCGCTAAATGCCACGTTATCCGTTGCTTATCATGCTATCGAGGGAAGAATTTTTTAAAATCAGTGCCGCTCAGCACGTCTGAAAGCTGCGAAATCAAGGTTTTTAAACCCATTTCGTCTTCTTCCGAAAAACGGCCATACTCGGTGCTGTCGATATCCAGGACGCCAATTGTCTGGCCGTCAACCGTCAGTGGCAGCACAATTTCCGAATTGCTGGCCGCATCGCAGGCAATATGCCCGTCGAAAGCATGCACATCTTCCACACGCTGAATCGTGCCTGTAGCAACGGCTGTGCCGCATACGCCCTTGCCGACAGGGATTCTTACGCAGGCAATTTTGCCCTGGAAGGGCCCCAGAACTAGCGTTTGGGCTTCGAGAAGGTAGAATCCTGCCCAGTTCACGCCATCAAGGCGCTCAAAGAGCAAAGCACTGGTGTTCGCCAGTGTTGCGAGGAAGCTGGTTTCACCTGCCATTAACGCACTAAAATCGCGATTCAGATCCGCGTAAAATTGTTCTTTGTTCATTAAATAACCGTTATGTTGTCTTGCTTTACTTTGTAGCATACTAAAATAAGCATTAAATGCACGGTGCCACAAGGTGTATCATTTTATGAATTACGATAGGCTAAATGCATTATTCAGATAACAACGCTCCCGGCTTACGACGCACAATGAAAATACACGCCATCAGTCAGGAATTGCCTCAGGCACGTTATCAGCGTTGTCCTCAATGCGATACCCTTTTCTCTCTGCCCCAGGTTAAATCGACACAAAGTGCCTATTGCCCCTGCTGTGATGCAAGGGTACATCATGGCCGTGACTGGTCATTGACGCGCCTGGGGGCAATGGCCGTGGCGATGCTGGTGCTTATGCCCGTCGCCTTTACCGATCCGCTACTGCGCATTTATCTGCTGGGATCGAGTATTGACGCCAACGTTATGCAGGGGATTTGGCAGATGGCAAGCCAGGGAGATGTGCTTACCGCCGCCGTCGTGCTCTTCTGTGTGATCGGCGCACCGGCCACGCTGGTCGCGGCTATTGCCTACCTCTGCTTTGGAAACATTCTCGGCATGAACCTTCGCCCGGTACTGCTGATGCTCGATAAGCTTAAAGAGTGGGTGATGCTGGATATTTATCTGGTGGGTATTGGCGTGGCCTGCATTAAAGTACGCGAGTACGCGTTCATACAACCCGGTCCTGGACTGATAGCCTTTATTGCCCTGGTCGTCTTGAGTCTGTTGACCATGATCCACCTGAATATCGAGCAGCTATGGGAGCGTTTTTACCCTCAGCGCCCGGCTCGCGCTTTCAACGCGCAGCTGCGCGTTTGCCTCGGTTGCCATTTTACCGGCGTTCCTGACGAACGGGGTCGCTGCCCTCGCTGCCATATCCCGCTTTATCATCGCCGTAAGCAAAGCTTACAAAAATCCTGGGCAGCACTGGTTGCCTCCCTGGTCTTTCTGCTTCCGGCAAACCTGCTGCCTATTTCAATTATTTACGTGAACGGAGCACGCCAGGAAGACACCATTCTTTCGGGCATCATTTCCCTGGCACACAGCAATATCGCGGTCGCTGCCGTGGTGTTTATTGCCAGTATTCTGGTGCCGTTTACTAAAGTTATTGTATTGATTACGCTACTGATCAGTATTCATTTCAAATGCCAACAGGGATTACGAACCCGCATATTATTGCTGCGGTTTGTCACCTGGATTGGCCGCTGGTCTATGCTCGATCTGTTTGTCATCGCTTTGATGATGTCACTGGTTAATCGTGACCAGCTGTTAGCCTTTACGATGGGTCCCGCCGCGGTCTTCTTTGGCGCGGCGGTTATATTAACTATTCTTGCCGTCGAATGGCTGGATAGCCGACTACTTTGGGACGCACATGAGTCAGGAAACGCCCGCTTCACCGACTGAAGCGAGAATTAAAACGAAACGCCGGATCTCCCCTTTCTGGTTATTACCTGTAATTGCGTTACTGATTGCCGGCTGGCTGATCTGGACGACTTACCAGGAACGCGGCAATACCGTGACCATCGACTTTATCTCCGCCGACGGGATAGTCGCTGGCCGCACGCCCGTACGCTACCAGGGCGTCGAAGTGGGCACCGTGCAAAACATCAGCCTGAGCGATGATCTGCGTAAAATCGAAGTCAAAGTCAGCATCAAAAGCGATATGAAGGATGCGCTGCGGGAAGACACACAATTCTGGCTGGTGACGCCAAAAGCCTCCCTCGCCGGGGTATCCGGGCTTGATGCCCTTGTTGGCGGGAACTACATCGGCATGATGCCGGGTAAAGGCGAGCCGCGGGATCATTTTACCGCGCTCGATACCCAGCCTAAGTATCGTCTTGATAACGGCGAACTCATGATTCACCTGCATGCGCCGGATTTAGGCTCCCTTAACAGCGGGTCGCTGGTCTATTTCCGCAAAATTCCGGTTGGCCGGGTGTATGACTATGCCATCAATAAGAACAAGCAGGGCGTCACTGTCGACGTACTGATCGATCGCCGCTTTACCAGTCTGGTGAAAAAAGGCAGCCGTTTCTGGAATGTGTCTGGGGTGAAGGCCGATGTTGGCCTGAGTGGCGCCAAAGTTCAGCTAGAAAGCCTCGCAGCCCTGGTCAATGGCGCGATTGCTTTCGATTCACCTGACGATTCAGAACCGGCCAAAGCGGATGATGAATTCGGCCTTTACGAAGACCTGGCGCACAGCCAGCGCGGCGTCATCATTAACCTGGAACTCCCGAGCGGAGATGGCCTCAAAGCAGGATCAACTAAGTTGATGTATCAGGGGCTGGAAGTGGGTTCTCTGACTAAGTTGAACCTCAATCCAGGCGGTGCCGTGACAGGGGAAATGACCGTTGACCCCGGCGTGGTTAGCCTGATGCGTAGCGGCACGCGCATCGAACTCCGTAGTCCAAAAATCTCGCTGGATAATCCGAGCATCAGCACTTTGCTGACGGGCAGCACCTTTGAGCTTGTGCCTGGTGGCGGCGAGCCGCAGGATCGCTTCACCGTGGTCTCCAGCGATCAAACGCCGCTCCAGCAGCCAAATGTACTCACGCTTTCACTGACCGCACCTGAAAGCTATGGTATTGATGCCGGGCAACCCGTCATCCTGCACGGGATACAAATCGGCCAGGTGGTCGAGCGAGCACTGTCGGCCAAAGGCGTCACGTTCTCCGTCGCCATTGAACCGCAATACCGTCATCTGCTGCAGGGCGACAGCAAATTCGTGGTCAACAGCCGCATTGATGTGAAGCTTGGCATGGACGGCGTTGAGTTTCTGGGTGCCAGCGCTAACGAATGGGTCAACGGCGGTATTCGCGTACTGCCAGGCAACAAAGGCGAGATGAAAAGCAGCTACCCGCTTTACGCCAACATGGAAAAAGCGATTGAAAACAGCCTGAGCGACATCCCGACCACCACGCTGACGCTGACGGCATCCAGCCTGCCTGATATCCAGACCGGCTCCGTGGTGCTGTACCGCAAATTCCAGGTGGGCGAAATCATCACCATCCGCCCTCGCGCTGAGAACTTCGATATCGATGTTCATATCAAGCCGGAATATCGCAAGCTCCTGACGCCAAATACCGTGTTTTGGGCTGAAGGTGGCGCGAAAGTTCAGCTCAACGGCAGTGGTCTGACGGTGCAGGCCTCGCCGCTCTCTCGTGCGCTCAAAGGGGCCATAAGCTTTGACAACATGAGCGGTGCCAGCGTCGGGCAAGTGAAAGGTGAGAAACGCGTGCTTTACGCCTCTGAAACCGCGGCAAGAGCGGTAGGCAGCCAGATAACGCTGCATACGTTCGATGCCGGAAAACTTTCCGCCGGAATGCCAATTCGCTATCTGGGTATTGATATCGGTCAGCTTGAATCCCTGAACCTGACGCAGTCCCGCAACGAAGTGGAAGCTAAAGCGGTACTTTACCCTGAATATGTGTCTACCTTTGCACGTGTCGGCACACGCTTCTCCGTAGTCACACCGCAGATCTCTGCGGCGGGCGTCGATCATCTTGATACCCTTCTACAGCCGTACATCAACGTTGAGCCGGGTAAAGGCGACCCGCGTCGCGACTTTGAGCTGCAGGAAGCGTCTATCACCGATTCTCGTTACTCGGACGGGCTGAACATCGTACTGGAAGTGCCTGAAGCCGGCTCGCTGAGTATTGGCACGCCGGTCCTCTTCCGTGGCATTGAAGTCGGCACGGTCACCGGCATGACGTTGGGCAATCTCTCTGACCGCGTGATGGTTGGCCTGCGCATAAGCAAGCGTTACCAGCATCTGGTCCGGGACAACTCCGTCTTCTGGCTGGCTTCCGGCTACAGCCTCGACTTTGGCTTAACCGGTGGCGTGGTGAAAACCGGGACCTTTAATCAGTTCATTCGCGGCGGTATTGCGTTTGCGACCCCGCCGGGGATCCCGCTTTCCCCTAAAGCGGAAGCCGGGAAGCACTTCCTGCTGCTGGAAAGTGAGCCGAAAGAGTGGCGCCAGTGGGGCACCGCCCTTCCGCGCTAAACCGCAAGCCTGGGCGGTGAGTCGCCCGGGCAATTCCGTGTTAAACTGCGCCCCTTAATTTTTTCAGGGGCGTTTTTCATGGCTCAATCTACTGCCGTTTATCTTCCTCAACCTTTTCTCGACGCGATTCGTGACGCACTTCCCGCCGACCAGACGCTGGAAAGCTTTATCGAATACTGCCAGCAGCCGCTGCGCCGCAGCCTGCGCGTCAATACGCTGAAGATATCCGTGGCTGACTTTCTGACGCTCGTCGCGCCTTATAACTGGCGTTTAACACCGGTGCCGTGGTGCGAAGAAGGTTTCTGGATTGAACGTGAAGATGAAGAAACCCTGCCGCTGGGCAGCACCGCAGAGCATTTGAGTGGCCTGTTCTATATTCAGGAAGCCAGTTCAATGCTGCCCGTTGCCGCGCTGTTCGCCGATGGCAACCAGCCGCAGCGCGTGATGGACGTCGCCGCCGCACCGGGCTCAAAAACAACCCAGATTGCCGCCCGCATGAATAACACCGGCGCAATTCTTGCCAATGAATATTCCGCCAGCCGGGTAAAAGTTCTGCATGCAAACATCAGCCGCTGCGGTATCAGCAACGTGGCGCTGACGCATTTTGATGGCCGCGTATTCGGTGCGGCTCTGCCAGAATCATTCGACGCCATTCTGCTTGACGCCCCCTGCTCCGGTGAAGGCGTGGTGCGAAAAGATCCCGATGCGCTGCGTAATTGGTCGCCAGAAAGCACGACCGAAATTGCCAACACCCAGCGCGAATTGATTGAGAGCGCTTTTCATGCGCTCCGCCCCGGCGGCACCCTGGTCTACTCGACCTGCACGCTGAATCGCCAGGAAAACCAGGACGTATGCCAGTGGCTACTGGATACCTGGCCAGATGCAGTGGAAATAGCCTCCCTGAATGAACTTTTCCCGGAAGCAAGTCGCGCGCTAACTCCGGAAGGTTTCCTGCACGTCTTCCCACAGATTTACGACTGCGAAGGCTTTTTCGTTGCACGTTTACGCAAAACGGCCTCTATCGAGCCGCTGCCTGCCCCAGGCTATAAAGTAGGGAAATTCCCCTTCGCGCCAATGAAGGGCAAGGCCGCTACCGAACTGACCGCTGCGGCGGCAAAATCGGGTCTGACCTGGGGCAATGAGCTGAGCTTGTGGCAGCGCGATAAAGAGATCTGGCTGTTCCCAACAGAGATTGAGCCGCTTATCGGTAAAGTGCGTTTTTCCCGCATTGGCCTGAAGCTCGCCGAACAGCACAACAAAGGCTTTCGCTGGCAGCATGAAGCCGTGGTTTCTCTGGTCAAAAGTGACAACCCTCTTTGCTTCCCACTGAGCGAGCCCGAAGCCGAAGAGTGGTACCGTGGGCGGGATATCTATCCAGAAGTGACACCGTCACGAGATGAAGTGATTGTCACTTTTCAGGGGCAACCGCTCGGTCTGGCGCGAAAAGTTGGCTCACGCCTGAAGAACAGCTACCCAAGGGAATTAGTGCGCGACGGCAAGCTTTTCGCCGCCCCGCAGGCTGGCTGAAAAAATAAGCACGTTTTAAGTTGGCAATTTGTGCTGCCTTGACTACGCTGAAATTGGGGTGACCTACTGGTCATACCACCTGCCGCAGATAACTAGGAGCCAAAGATGACAAAGACCAATGTCCGGATCGGCATCTTCGAGATCGATGATGCCGAATTACACGGTGAACAACAGGGGGATCGAACGTTAAGCATTCCCTGCAAGTCCGATCCTGACCTGTGCATGCAGCTTGATGCCTGGGATGGGGCAACCTCTATTCCCGCCGTGCTGGACGGCGAACATTCCGTACTTTACCTGCAACACTACGATCGTCAGCGCGATGCCTGGGTTATGCGCCTTGCATAATTCAAGATGAACCCGTCCCTGAGACGGGTTAATTATTTCCCCCACTCCCTTGTGCTCCCCTACACTTAAACCAAACGAAGCGGTTCTGAGGCGCTAATGTTTGCTTTGATTTTATTTGTTTGTTACCTGGACGGCGGCTGCGACGAACTGGTGCTGGAAGTCTTCACCAGCGAACGTCAGTGTCTGAGTGCAATGAGCGAACAGCGGATGCGCCACGGCGGCTGTTACCCGGTGGAAGCATTTATCGATGGGTTCTGGCGACCTGCCCAGGAGTACAGCGACTTTTGAGCAGGGCCAGGTGAGATTAGCGATTATTCGGGCGAAGGAACATTCTTATTTGCTTCCCGTGGTACTCAACGTAGTGCTGGAAAGCAAAACCGAAGCGCTCTGCCAGGCCAATAGAGCGCTGATTATCGTCATCAATAATGCAGCATACCGGCCCGCTGAAATTGTCATCAGCCCAGCATAAAACTGCCCTGAGCGCCTCCGCTGCATAGCCTTTACCGTGTACCGCAGGAATAAGCGACCAGCCCGCCTCCGGGTATGCCAAAGCTGGCGTGAGATTCCGTTTAGCCTCCTGAAAACCAAACGACCCCACGAATCGCCCGCTCTGTTTTTCAAACAGCGCCCAGTAGCCATAGCCCAGCGCCTGCCAGTGGCCGATATAGCGCATCAGGCGCGCCCAGCTCATTTCACCATCCTGCGGTTTGCCGCCGCCGATAAACTTCACCATCTCTGGATCGGACCAACAGACAACCAGTGCCTCATAGTCGTCCAGCGTAAAGTGGCGCAGGATAAGGCGTTCCGTTTCAAGACGTGGGGCTTCAGTAATCATCATGACTCCGCTCAGTATTACTCTTGTAGTCGTTGTTTAAGGCCGGATTTGCAGGCGTAAATGATAGCGCAGAGCAGCAGGCTAAACAGCATAGTCCCCAAAAACACGCCCGCGCCGGTCAGGGTCAGCATAACGCCGCCAATCAACGGTCCCAGCGCAATGCCTAACGTCGTCAGGGTCGATGCCCCCAGGTACGCGCCACGATGCTCATCCGGTGCCAGCTGATCCAGCAAAATATTCAGGTTCGGCATCAAAATTGCCTCGCCGATGCTGAAAATAACCGTCACGCTCACCCACAACAGCGCATCCGGCGTACGGACGGACCAGAACAAAAGCTGCGAAAGCGCGAAGATAGCGCCCCCGAGCAAAATACGATTAGACAGACTCACCTGAGCCAGGAAGCGAACCAGGAATAGCTGGGCAACAAGTACCGTACAGGCATTCGACACCAGAATCAGCGTAATTAACTTTACGGCCGCCTCAGCGTCCAGCGTCAGCAAATAAAGCGGCACCACGGACTCATAATGTACGAAAACCACGGCGCACAACGTGCTGCAAAGTAGCGCCGCGACAAACAGTTTGTCCCGGGCGATGATCAGCATAATGTCGCGTAATCTGACCCCGGCTTTATGTTCGCTTTCGTTGGCCACCAGCTTGCCTGCAGGAATATACAGCAGGGTGTAAATAAGCAGAGGCAGATAGCTCACTGCGGTGATCACAAAAGTGCCTTTTTGCGATGTCAGCCCAAACGCGATGCCCACCAGCGGTCCGGTCACAGCCGCCACGTTCACCAAATAATAGCGAATCTGCAGTGCCAGAGCGCGACGACGGCGATCGCCCAACAAGTCACTCATCAGGGCACGTGTAGGAGGCTCTACCCAAGCAAAACAGACGCCAACAATCATTAATCCAATGATAAATAATGCCATTCCCGTGGCCAGCCCAAGCAGAGCATAGCCAACAAACGACAGCGCACAGCCGAGAGAAAGCACGCCCCGGCGACCTAGCTTGTCCGACAGCTGCCCGCCATACATCCCCAGCACAACCGCCAGAAGCGCGCTGCTGGTCATTGCTACGCCCACTGAGATCGGGGAGAGATGATAATTACGGGTCATGATCACCGTCATAAACGGCCAGGCCATAAAATAGCTAAAGCGAATCACCAGGGTAAAAAACAGCAGCGCAATTACCGTGGCTGGGAAGGTTTTGACCGTCGGCCAAAAACCGCGCGCAGCGTCCTCACGGACGGCATCGTTTGTCGTCATAAAGTGTCCTGTTATTTATCGTTATAGTGGAGGCGGGGCCGCTTACGCTGAGTAAGCGGTTAAATAGTAATAAGTTATTCCTTATTGGCTGGCAACGGAAATGTTACTGAAATGTTTATTTCCCCAGCTTGTCGTTTAAACCGTCAGCCGGGCAGCAAAAAATAGTGGGAAATTGTGACCTGCCGCTCAAAAAATGGCATTTCGTGCTGAGAATGTTTGGGGAGAGCCGGCGGCTGAACGCCGCCGGTAGAATCGCTACAGTTTTCCGCTCAGACGCTGATGAAAATCGGCGCTGTGGGTGTCCAGACCAACAATTTCGACCTTCGTCTGGTAGCGCTGATACCGCGTTTCAATAGCATCTAGTACGGCAACCGTGGAAGCATCCCAAATTTGCGCCTGGCTCAGATCAATCACCACCCGTGCCGGGTCGTCAGCATAATGAAAATGCTCGACAAGGTCGTTGCTGCTCGCAAAGAACAGCGGCCCACGAACCCAGTACGTCACTTCACTCCCGTCCGCTGCCAACTGCCGCTCAGCACGCACCACATGCGCAATACGACGGGCGAATAACATCATAGCGAAGATAACGCCCCCCAAAACGCCAAGCGCCAGGTTATCGGTATAAACCGTGATCGCGACAGTGGTGAGCATCACCAGCGTTTCCGGCAACGGCATACGGCGAAGTGTAACTGGAGAGATGCTATGCCAGTTCAACGTTTTCACCGCCACAATCATCATGATCCCGGCCAGCACCACCATCGGAATTTTCGCCATCACTTCACTCAGCACGGTGACCAGCAGTAATAATACCAGCGCAGCCGCCACGGTAGACAGCCGCGTACGCCCTCTTCCCAGCTCAACGTTGACGATGGTTTGCCCAATCATGGCGCAGCCCGCGATGCCGCCATAAAAACCGGCGAAGATATTCGACACACCCAGCCCCCAGCATTCGCGCCGCTTGCTTGAAGGAGTATCGGTGAGATCGTCCACCAGCCTGGCCGTCAGTAAGGACTCCATCAGGCCAACAAAAGCAATACTCAACGCACAGGGCCAGATAATACGCAGCGTCTCAACGTTAAGCGGCACTATCAGTTCCGTTAATCCAGGTAAGCCGGCTTTCATCGGCCCGCTGTCACCTACCGTGGGCATTATCCATCCCATGGCGATGCTCAGCCCGGTCACAAGAACAATCGCCACCAGCGGCGAAGGCACTGATTTAAGCACTTTCGGTAACAGTAAAACGACGGCGAGCGTCACGGCGAACAGGCCCCAAACGAGAGGCGATTGCCCCCAGACATGAGGCACCTGAGCAAAGAAAATAAGAATACCCAGTGCATTCACAAACCCGGTCATGACCGAAAGCGGGATATAACGCATCATTCGCGCCAGCCCGCTCACGCCAAACAGGATCTGGATCCCGCCCGCCAGCACCACCGCAGGCAGGATATAACCTACGCCGTACTGATGAACCATCGGGGCAATCACCAGCGCCACCGACCCGGCCGCCGCGGTGACCATTGCCGGACGGCCACCCAGAATCGACATAGCAAAACAAAGCACGATCGAGGCAATCAGGCTGACCTTCGGATCCACGCCCGCGATCAGGGAAAAAGAGATAACTTCGGGGATCAAGGCCAGCGCGGTGACGACCCCGGCAAGAACTTCGCGCTGGATTAACCGGGGGGAGCGAAGCACGGCGCGCAGGCTATTCTCATGCGCATGTTGAGCGGCAAGCTCAGTTTGATTTGTCATAGTGGGATGCAGGCTTATTGTCATGAACGCCGCATTTCTCAAGGAATGCGGTCAGCGAGGCAGAAAGTGTAGCGTTGTCGCTCCAGTGATGCGAATTTTTGTGACTCACATCACTAGTCTGAATGGCTCATCTGCCCAACCCTCTCGTTTGCGCAACAAATAATTAACAAATTGAGCAAAAAACGCTGGACGGCAAGCTATCAAGGTGTGGTATGGTTTTAGCGCACAGGCCAAGCCGAAGCGTTATGGGAAACGCTTTACGCGCAAGCAGGCTGGCTGGTTTCCGAATAAAAAAAAGACCGAATACGATTCCTGTATTCGGTCCAGGGAAATGGCTCTTGGGAGAGAGCCGTGCGCTAAAAGTTGGCATTAATGCAGGCTAAGTCGCCTTGCCTCTTAAGAATAGATTACCGGCGCAGGTTTTCCAGTCCGCAGCAAAAGTGGTCAGAAAAAAGGCGCAATAAAGGTGACTATTTATGCAAAAACAGCAATATCCCGTTGAGGTTATTGCTGTTTTTTTATGGCAAAAAATGCGTGTTTTTTATTCACTGCAAAGCTTTTGCGCGCGCTCAATGAAGGGTTCGAGACTCATCTTCTGGCCTGGATGCTGCGGGTCGTCCACCTGAATAACGCTGATTGGCTGCCCGCTCGTTTTACCGCTCTTGATCTGCTGCTCGGCAATGGCGTTCAGCGGGTATTGCATCAGCGTGCTTGGGTTGATGGCAAACAAGGCATTCCCCGCTCTGCAGCTCAGCATCACCTCTTCGCGGTTGAACGCCCATTTGTCTTTACCCACCTCAAACCGACTCACGGTGATAATTTGCGGGGCAGCCAGCGCAGAACCCGCGCAGGCCAGCAGCAGTAAAGTCAAAATGCTCTTTTTCATGAATATCTCATATAACCAGTTTGCGCCGTCAGAACGGCTCCCAGGTAGCATAGATGCTGACAAGCAGCAGTACTCCTACCGATAAAATAACTTCCAGCCACGTAAGCTGAATAAATCTTCGCTGAGCATCGGCCTGAACAGCGTCAAAACGCGGCACCAGTATATAGCGGTTGATCAATGCCAGCATGACCATCACGAGCACCAGCCCAACCTTCAGCGCCAGTAATTGAAAATAGCCACTTTCCAGCGGCAGCGCCCAGCCCAGGATCAGCAAGCTATTCACCACGCCGGTCACCAGCACCGCAGCCACCGCGAGATGCCCGTAGCGCGAAAAACGCATCATTGCCGTAATCGCCGGAGTACGCCAGCGCGGCTTGTGCGCCATATGCATACAAACCAGCAAAGGCAGAAGCCCGCCTACCCACCAGCCCGCGCTCAGAAGATGAATCGCGTGGTTGATTCGTTGGAAGGCCCCCAGCGCGCCGTCGTGCATGGCGGCGTGCCCGACGCCAGCCAGCATAATCAGCTGCGCCGCGGCTAATAACAACAATAAACCTGGCATTGCCCGAGGCGCGATCAGCACGGCGGCCAGAGTAGCCACGCCGAGCACTAGCTGCCATATCCATACCGAACCAAAACGCGTCGTCAGGACCGCCTGCCAGACATCCGGCGAGAGAGTATCGCGCCAGCCGTCGCCCATCTGGCCTGCCTGAGCCATAAATAACAGGCAGGCGCTAATCAGCGACAGCCAGACGGCAGGCCGCCACTGTGCCCTGAGGCGGCGCACAAGCACGGGCTTAAACTTTTGCGGGGCAAGCAGCGAACAACAGATGGCGCTGCCGAGCAGCACCATCAAAGCAGTGAAATGGATAAAACGCAGCGCGATGTAAAACGCCGACAGCATGGCGATTACTTCACGAAGAAGTGATAGTTACCTTTGGTTTTGTGCCCATCGACCGACACAACATGCCAGTCCACGGAGTAATCACCCGGTTTCAGGGCTTCTTCAACCGGCACAATCAGCTGTTTGTTGTCGGTTTCAGCAACCTTCACTTTCCCGGTTTTTACGGCTGATTTCTGTGGGCCGGTCACGGTCACGCCACTGAAGCCAGGCTCCACGCCTTCAGAGAAATTCAGGATCAGCGACTGCGGCGATGCGGTCACGGCAGAATCTGCCGCCGGAGACTGCTGCTTGAGGTGCGCATGCGCAAACACGGTTGGAGAAACGGCCATAGCAGCGACAAATGCCGCCACGGTTGCGATGCGGGAGGAGATGAACGCCATATTAACTATTCCTTTTTGTTATGTGTTGAGGCGGCAAGGATACCCCCGCGTCAATACCAAGTCGAGACGGGAAAAGCTATTGTTGCTTGTCATCCGGGGCGCAAAACAGTAACTTCTGCGCTGACATTGCAGGAGGATATGATGAGCTACAATCTCGCCGATTTACCCCAGGAAGAAATGGATAAAGTTAACGTCGACCTTGCCGCTGCTGGCGTGGCGTTTAAAGAGCGCTATAACATGCCCGTTGTAGCCGAAATGGTGGAGCGTGAGCAACCGGAACACCTGCGGACCTGGTTCCGTGAAAAGCTGATTGCCTATCGTCTGGCCTCGGTTAATCTTTCTCGTTTGCCGTATGAACCAAAGCAAAAATAAAAACTTAAGAATTTTCTCTTTGATTCAAAACTAGTGCTACTCTCTTCCTTGTTCAGTTGACCACAAGCTTTGGCTCATCCCTCACGGTTGCAGGATGCAATCGTTGGATGAAAGATTAAGGAAGAACCTATGCCACGCTGGAATGTTGCCGCTGCGCAATACGGTGCTGTTGCCGGAAGTTATCAGGCCAACATCGACCACCACCTCGATTTTATTCGCTGTGCCGCCGAACAAGGCATTGATCTTCTGGTTTTCCCTCATCTCTCTTTATCCGGATTACGCCCCGATAACCACCCTCCGGCGTTTACCGATCCGCTGTTCGACCCGCTCAGCGAAGCTGCCCGCCGCTATCATATGACCGTGATCGTCGGCATGTCGCTCAGTGACGAGGCGCATAGCGCCGCCGGTATGGTCGGATTTCTGTCAGATGGGTCACGAATCGCCTGTTGCAAACGTCCCGCAGAGTCTGTCGGTATGAACGCTCAAACACCCGTCGCACCACTTTTGGGGCAACGTTCCCGCAATATTGCCCTTGCGGTTTGCGCCCAAAGCGATGATGAAGCCTGGCCCCGAAGTGCGGCTGACATCGGAGCAGACCTTTACGCCACCGGCGCCGCGATGACGGAACTAAGCTACCAGCAAGACGAAATGTATATGCAGCGGTGGGCGCACAAATATGGTCTCACCATTTTGCAGGCCAACTACGCCTGGTCCGGGGCTGAACTTCGCTCCGCAGGCCGCAGCGCATGTTGGGATAATTTAGGCCAGCTCGTCGTCAGGGCTGACCAGGGTGAATTGCTGGCGATTGGCCGCCGGGACGAGAGAGGTTGGCACGGCGAGGTCATTCCTTTACGCTAGTCGCCTGAAGCCTGTTAACGGAGACTGCGATGCTGCGCATTATTGATACGGAAACCTGTGGGTTACAGGGAGGCGTAGTGGAAGTTGCGTCGGTCGATATCATCGACGGCAAGATTGTAAACCCGATGAGCGATCTTGTCCGTCCTGACCGGCCGATAAGTCACCAGGCGATGGCCATCCACAAAATTACCGAAGAGATGGTGGCCGATAAACCCTGGATTGAAGAGGTCATCCCCCGCTATATGGGGAGCCCTTATTACGTGGCACACAACGCCAGTTTCGACAGCCGCATGCTGCCGGAGATGCAGGGCGACTGGATTTGCACGGTGAAGCTGGCGCGTCGCCTGTGGCCGGGCATCAAGTACAGCAACATGGGCTTGTATAAATCGCTAAAGCTGCATGTGGATACCCCCGCCGGGCTGCATCATCACCGCGCCTTGTTCGACTGTTATATTACCGCCGCCCTGCTGTTGAGAATTATGGATGTGTCTGGCTGGAGCGCGGAAGATATGGTCACCATTACCGGGCGTCCGGCGCTGGTGACCACCATGATGTTTGGCAAATACAGGGGCAAACGCATTGCGGAAATAGCCGAAGATGACCCGGGCTATCTTCGCTGGATGCTTAATAACATCAAGGAGCTAGCGCCGGATCTCCGCATGACGCTAAAACATTACCTGGCCGCCAGCGCGGCCGATTAATGCACGCGCCCTGGCAGCGTCCCCTGCGCCAGGGCAATCAGGAAAGCAAACTCCAGCGCAACGCCTTCGTAAGATTTGAAGCGCCCCGACTTACCGCCGTGCCCGGAATCCATGTCGGTACAAAGCAGCAACAAGGTCTCATCCCGCTTATAGTCGCGTAATTTGGCAACCCATTTAGCCGGCTCCCAATACTGCACCTGTGAATCATGCAGCCCGGTAGTCACCAGCAGATGGGGATAAGCCTGCTCGCGAACCTGGTCGTAAGGGCTGTATTGCTTCATGTAGCGGTAATACTCTTCGTCCTGGGGGTTGCCCCACTCTTCAAACTCTCCGGTGGTGAGCGGAATCGACTCATCCAGCATCGTTGTCACCACATCAACAAACGGCACCTGAGCCACCACGCCGTGAAATAACTCAGGGCGCAGGTTGATAGCTGCTCCCATCAGCATCCCACCCGCGCTGCCGCCCATCCCATAAAGCAGTTTAGGATCGCCATATTCCTGCCTGAGCAGCTCGTCGCACACGTCCAGATAGTCGTGAAAGGTATTCATCTTTTTCAGGTATTTACCGTCTTCATACCATTGTTGCCCCAGTTCACCGCCTCCGCGTACGTGAGCAATAGCGAAGACAAAACCTCTGTCCAGCAGGCTCAAACGGCTGCTGCTAAAGTCCGCATCCATACTGCTGCCATAGGATCCATAGCCATAGACCAACAGAGGACTTTTGCCCCGGCGAAAGTGTTTCCGGTGATAAACCAGCGACACCGGAACCTGAACGCCATCCCGCGCCGTCACCCACAGATGCTCGCTGCGGTAATTGTTAGCGTCAAAACCGGCAACCTGGGTTTGCTTGATAACCCGGCGCTCACCGCTGTCCATATCCAGTTCGAAAAGCGTATCCGGCGTGGTCATCGAAGAATAGCCGTAGCGTAAATGCGAGGTCTCCGGCTCAGGGTTGTAGCCAAGCCAGGTAACATAGGCTGGATCGTCAAAAGCGATGCCCGTGGACTCACGCGTATGGCGATTAATCTGACGCAGGCTGGTCAACCCCTGCTGGCGCTCGGCAACCACCAGCCAGTCGCGGAACAGCGTAAAGTCTTCAAGCATGACCTGTTCCCTTGCGGCAATCAGCGTTTCCCATTGTTTTTCGTCCCGCACGACGCAGCGGTAGAGCCCGAAGTTTTTACCGTCTTTGTTGGAACGAATGTAGAACCCATGCTGGTAGTGATCGACAGTGTATTCATGATCTTTCCGGCGCGGGGCAAAAACTTGCGGCTCGGCGTCTGCCAGTTCGGCATCCAATAACAAAGCCTCACTCGTCGTCGCGCTGGCAAGATGGATGACAATAAAATGCTGGGAGGTTGTTTTGTGCACGCTGACGTAAAAAGCGTCATCTTTTTCTTCATACACCAGTTGGTCATCGGCCACCGGGTGACCCAGCGTGTGCCGCCAGACCTGATAAGGCAGTAAGGTTTTGGGATGCTTGCGCACGTAATAAAGCGTGGCGGAGTCATTTGCCCAGACAAAACTGGTCGAGACGTTATCCAAAAGCTCCGGGTACCAGTTTCCGGTTTTCAAATTACGCAAACGAATGCCGAACTGACGGCGAGAGAGATAGTCCTCCGCCAGGGCCATCACGGTATTGTCCGGCGTAATAGCAAACCCGCCCATCGTGTAAAACTCGCTGTGGGCAGCGCGCTGATTGGCATCCAGCAGCACGTCCCACTCGGCCCACTCTTCTCTGACCGCAGATTGCCGCTGATATATCGCGTACTCATTACCCTTTTCATAAACCTGGCGGTAGCGATAGCCGTTCTTCACATAGGGGGCGGAAACATCATGAGGCGGAACGCGAGCGATCATCTCGTTGAGCAATTGATCCTGCAGCGCGCGCTGGCTCTCCATGATCCTTTTACCGTAATCATTTTCCTGCTCGAGGTATTTCAGCACATCGGGATCGGCGCGGTCATCATCCCGCAACCAGTAATAGTTATCCGTGCGGGTATCGCCATGCAGCATCATAGCGTGAGGTATTTTTTTGGCTTTTGGCGGCATCACTTTCATCATTTTCCGTTTAACACCCCGTAAGGGTGGCAAATTCAGCCGGGCTTGCAAGCGGAACATGAAGGATTAAAAGAAAATGCCGGGAGAAACCCGGCACAGGATGATTGCAGGAGGATTAAACCGCGAGCGGTTGTTTTTGCTGCTGAATATCTTGCTCAATACCGGAGCGGACATCCGGCGGTATATTTAGCGCATCGCCCAGAGCGCTCAGATAGCTACGTTCCATAAAGTGATCGATATCGATAGCCGTACAGCTTAGGTAATAAAGCTCGAGCGCTTCTTCCTCGTTTCTCACCCCTTGCGCGAGCTGGTGAGGATCTAACGGCCTGTCGATAGCTCGTTCGACAAGCGCTTTGCCTTCGCCGTCGATGCCGACTTCACGCAGCTGTTGCTCAATAAACTGACGCTCTTTTGCATCAATATGCCCGTCGCTTTTGGCAGCAAAAACCAGCGCGGTAATTAATCTTTCGGTACGAACATCAACCGACGAGTGCGAATGATCATAACCCGCTGATGCAGGCTGATTCTCACGGACGCGTGCCTTGTATTTGTTCCATAACACGCTTCCGGCCACCGCACCGCCGCCGACCAGGAGCGCACTGGTGCCGTATTTTGTTAACAGTTTGCGGGACGACTTACTCGCCAGCAGTAATCCGGCTAATCCGCCCAGCGCCCCCGGCACCAGAAGTTTACCGATCCCTTCAGGGCCATTACCGGCTGCAGGCTGTGAAGATTGAGGGGAAGTAGATTGCCCCAGGAGCGACTGAAGCTGCTGTAACCAGTTATTCATGACGAAACCCTCTGTTGACTTAACTCGTCGAGAGTAGGTCACAGGACGTCAAGAAACGTCGGACAGCGCTAAAGATGGGAAAAGAATCGCGCCGGCTGCCCGGCGCTTACTGCTGCAACGTATCACGCGGCTTTGGTGCGCTTACGTCCGGGGTGCTCGCTGACGTTGTCTTCCGCCGCTGGCGACTGCTCAGCCACAGAAGATTCCACATCTGGCTCAGACTGGCTTACTTCAGGCTCTGGCAGCTTGCCGTTTTTCAGCACCCCCGCCAGCAGATCCTTGTTTTCCGCCATCCACATCGCCAGGGTATCGCTCTGGCCTTCATCCAGCGCAATCGGGCTTTGCTGCAGCCAGTCGCCGAGGACTTCAGCCAGATCCAGCATTTTGTCGTAAGCGTCAGCATCCTTTTTACTGGCAAAGGCCATTTTTTCTTGTCCCTCTCTCACCACAACATATTTAATCTCGACCGCCATTTTGCAGCTCCGCTTTACCTGTTTATTTATCCAGTATATCGATATTCATTTTATCACACAAGCCGGAAAGCCGCTGCCAACGCAAACGTTTTCGTTTATACTTCCACGGTCTTTTTCTTTGTTAAGGCTAAATCACATGTCAACGTTGGGAACTGCTCTGCGCCCGGCAGCTACGCGAGTTATGCTGCTGGGCTCCGGTGAATTGGGTAAAGAAGTGGCCATTGAGTGTCAGCGCCTCGGGGTCGAAGTTATCGCCGTCGATCGCTATGCAAATGCACCAGCGATGCACGTCGCGCACCGCAGCCACGTGATTAACATGCTGGATGCCGCAGCGCTAAAAGCGCTTGTCGCCGCCGAAATGCCCGATTATATCGTTCCTGAAATTGAAGCCATTGCTACCGATGCCCTGCTGGAGCTTGAAGCCCAGGGCCAGCGCGTGGTGCCGTGCGCCCGCGCCACCAAACTCACCATGAACCGCGAAGGGATCCGCCGCCTGGCCGCAGAAGAACTTCAATTGCCCACTTCCAGCTACCGCTTCGCCGACAGTGAAGACGCTTTCCGCCAGGCCGTGCAGGAAATTGGTTTGCCGTGCATCGTTAAACCGGTGATGAGCTCCTCCGGCAAAGGTCAAAGTTTCATCCGCACCGCAGATCAATTGGCTAAAGCCTGGGAATACGCACAGCTTGGCGGACGGGCTGGCAAAGGCCGCGTCATCGTCGAAGGCGTGGTCAATTTTGATTTTGAAATCACCCTGCTAACCATCAGTGCCGTTGATGGCGTGCATTTCTGCGCACCTATCGGCCACCGTCAGGAGGATGGCGACTACCGTGAGTCCTGGCAGCCGCAGCAGATGAGCGACATCGCGCTGGCAAAATCGAAAGAGATTGCTGAAAAAGTGGTTACCGCCCTGGGCGGCCACGGCCTGTTCGGCGTTGAGCTGTTTGTCTGCGGCGATGAGGTGATTTTCAGTGAAGTCTCCCCTCGCCCGCATGACACCGGCATGGTGACGTTGATTTCGCAGGATCTGTCTGAGTTTGCCCTGCACGTTCGCGCCTTCCTCGGCCTGCCCATCGGTGACATTCGTCAGTATGGCCCTGCTGCATCGGCGGTGATCCTGCCAGAGCTGCATAGCGACAACGTCAAGTTCAGCAATGTAGGCGCTGCGCTGGGCGGCGGTTTACAGGTTCGCCTGTTTGGTAAGCCGGAGATCGCAGGTAAACGCCGTATGGGCGTGGCGTTGGCTACCGGGAATAGCGTCGATGAGGCAGTTTCCAGAGCCGTGGCGTCAGCTGCACAGGTAAAAATTGAAGGATAAAAAAATCGCCCTCAAATGAGAGCGACTGAATCATTAGGCCCGCGTACTGCGGGCTTTTTTATGGCTTACAGCTTAGCGCCTTCCACCGCTTCGCGGGCAAGCTTAGTGATGCGGTCATAATCGCCCGCTTCCAGCGCATCCGCCGGCACCAGCCATGAACCGCCGATGCACAGCACGCTTTTCAGCGCCAGGTAATCGCGGTAGTTAGCCGGAGAGATGCCGCCGGTTGGGCAGAAACGTACCTGAGAGAACGGCCCGGCAATGGCCTGCAGCGCTTTAGTGCCACCGTTAGCTTCTGCCGGGAAGAATTTGAACTCTTTCAGGCCGTAGTCCATCCCCAGCATCAGTTCTGAAACGGTGCTGATGCCTGGGATCAAAGGAATAGTGCCTTCCGTCGCGGCTTTCAGCAGCGGCTCGGTCAGGCCCGGGCTGATGGCGAACTGCGCGCCCGCTTCGGTCACTTCCGCAAGCTGCTGTGGGTTCAACACGGTACCCGCGCCGATAATCGCTTCAGGCACTTCTTTTGCAATCGCACGAATGGCATCGATAGCACAAGCTGTACGCAGCGTGACTTCCAGCACGCGGACGCCACCGGCTACCAGGGCTTTCGCCATCGGCACAGCATGTTCCAGCTTGTTAACAACAATGACCGGCACAACCGGGCCAGTTTTCAGGATTTGTTCTGCCGTAGTTTTCCAATTTTTCATCTGAGCGCCTCTTAGCCACTTTTAATCTGTTCCGGGGCAGTGCTGCCACGGGCTTAAAATTTAATGCAGGTTGCGCCTTGTTCAGCGCCCGAAAGCTGTTCGCGCAATGCGCCAAATAACTCCCGACCGGTCCCTACGCGCTCGGCGCTGAGATCCGGGTGATAAGCAGTGCGTGCCGCAAGTACGGCTTCATCGACCAGCAATGTCAGCTCGCCCGTTTGGCCGTTGACGCGAATCATGTCGCCATCCTGCACCTTCGCCAGCAACCCGCCGTCATATGCTTCCGGGGTAACATGGATTGCGGAAGGCACCTTCCCAGAGGCACCGGACAGTCTTCCATCTGTCACCAGAGCAATTTTGAAACAGCGGTCCAATAATACTCCAAGCGGTGGCATAAGTTTATGCAATTCTGGCATGCCGTTCGCTTTTGGCCCCTGATGGCGGACGACAACAACGCAATCACGGTCCAGTTTGCCTGCTTCAAAAGCGGGCAATACGTCATGCTGACTTTCAAAAATCACCGCCGGGGCTTCAATAACCTGATTTTCTACCGGTACCGCTGACGTTTTCATCACCGCCCGGCCCAGATTCCCGCTCAGCACTTTAGTTCCGCCATGGCGGGAGAACGGTTTTTCCATGGTGGCAATAACGTCACTGTCCAGTGGCTCGCTGGCGCCTTCACGCCAGGCAAGCTGGCCGTTGTCGAGCCACGGCTCCATGGTGTAGTGATGCAGGCCAAAACCGGCCACGGTGTTAACGTCTTCATGCAGCAGGCCACCTTTCAGTAGCTCACGCATCAGCACCGGCACGCCGCCCGCCGCCTGGAAGTGGTTAATGTCGGCAGGGCCGTTTGGATACAAACGTGCCAGCAGCGGCACGATTTCGGAGATCTCGGAGAAGTCGTCCCAGTTAATAATGATCCCGGCAGCGCGAGCCATCGCGACAAGGTGCATGGTGTGGTTAGTCGAGCCGCCGGTAGCCAGCAGTGCAACAATGCCGTTCACCACCACTTTCTCGTCGATCATTTTCCCGAGAGGCATCCATTCGTTGCCGTTGCCGGTCAGGCGAGTGACCTGGCGCGCCGCTGCGTCCGTCAGCGCGTGACGCAACTCTGCATCAGGCTGAACAAACGACGACCCCGGCAACTGCATGCCCATAAACTCAACAACCATCTGGTTGGTATTCGCCGTGCCGTAGAAGGTGCAGGTCCCCGGCGCGTGATAAGAGGCGGCTTCCGCCTCCAGCAGCGCAAGGCGGTCAACTTTGCCTTCCGCATAAAGTTGGCGAATGCGAACCTTTTCTTTGTTAGGTAAGCCGCTCGCCATCGGGCCTGATGGCACAAAGAGCGCAGGTAAATGGCCGAACGACAGCGCAGCCATTGTCAGCCCCGGCACGATTTTGTCGCACACGCCAAGGTAGAGCGCGCCGTCAAACATGTTATGGGAGAGGCCAACGGCGGTAGACATGGCAATCACTTCGCGGCTCAGCAGCGAAAGCTCCATGCCATCCTGACCCTGAGTCACGCCGTCACACATCGCCGGAACACCGCCTGCAACCTGCCCCACCGCGCCCACGGAGTGCAGCGCCTTGCGGATTTGCTCAGGATAATGTTCATACGGCTGATGGGCGGAGAGCATGTCGTTGTAGGACGTAATGATCGCAATATTGTTACGCAACATGCTTTTCAGCGCCGCCTTATCGTCCGGCTGGCAGGCAGCGAAACCATGCGCGAGGTTACCGCAGGCAAGTTCCGAGCGGTGAACCGTGTTGCTCCGGGCTTTCTCAATACGTGCCAGGTAGGCTTCGCGCGTTGGGCGGGAGCGTTCGATAATACGCGATGTTACCCGTAACAAATTTGGATGCATAGAAGTTCCTCAGAAAGTGGCTGTTCTCCCGCATTGATATCGCCATCTTCGGGGCTGATAAAAGTAACTTTGTAGCCCATCAGACTTGGTGCCGGGAGCAAAAACGCTTCAGCTAGTGTAAATAAAAAAGCCCCGCGGGTGAATCCACGCGGGGCTATTATTCATAAAAAACTATGACACTTCTGTGTTAGATCATGTTACCGGTAAAATGAGAGCCATTTGTTAGCGACTTTTTACCGGCCATGTTCACAGCCTGTTACTCAAATTCGTTCCAGGAGTGGCCATCACGGGTAATCATCGCCACAGAAGCCACTGGCCCCCAGGTACCGGCCTGGTAAGGTTTCGGCGCATCGTTGTCCGCAGCCCAGGCTTCGGTAATGGAGTCGACCCATTTCCACGCCTCTTCTACTTCATCACGACGTACAAACAGCGCCTGAATGCCCCGCATGGTTTCCAGCAGTAGGCGTTCATAGGCATCCGCCAGATGAGATTCATTGAAGGTCTCGGAGTAGCTCAGATCCAGCTTGGTGGTTTGCAGGTTATGCTTGTGCTCCAGGCCCGGAACTTTGTTCAGGATCTGAATATCCACGCCTTCATCCGGCTGCAGACGGATAGTCAGTTTGTTCTGCGGCAATTCCTGCCACGAATCTTTAAACAGATTCAGCGCAGGGTTTTTGAAGTAAACCACGACTTCAGAACATTTGGTTGGCAGACGTTTACCGGTACGCAGGTAGAACGGCACGCCGGCCCAACGCCAGTTGTCGATATCTACGCGAATAGCCACGAAGGTCTCGGTGGCGCTGGATTTGTTCGCGCCCTCTTCTTCCAGGTAGCCAGGCACTTTCTTGCCCTGCGCAAAGCCTGCGGTGTATTGACCACGCACGGTTTTATCACGCACGTTGGTGCGGTCAATGCGGCGCAGCGACTGCAGAACCTTCACTTTCTCATCGCGAATATGGTCCGCGGTCAAGTCAGACGGTGGAGACATGGCAATCATGCACAGGATCTGCAGCAGGTGGTTTTGGATCATATCGCGCATCTGCCCGGCCTGATCGAAGTAACCCCAGCGGCCTTCAATACCCACTTCTTCGGCCACGGTGATTTCTACGTGATCGATAGTGCGGTTGTCCCAGTTGTTAGCGAACAGGGAGTTGGCAAAACGCAGCGCCAGCAGGTTAAGAACGGTTTCTTTACCCAGGTAGTGGTCGATACGGTAAACCTGGCACTCTTCAAAGAACTCGCCCACCTGATCGTTGATCTGCTGGGAGGTTTCGAGGGAAGTCCCCAGCGGTTTTTCCATGACGACGCGAGCAGGCTTGGCGTTAAGCTTCGCTTTACCTAGCCCTTTGCAGATAGCGCCAAAGGTGCTTGGTGGCATAGCAAAGTAGTTGATAGTGACGCGATTCTGCTGGTCGAGCATTTTGCCCAACTTGGTAAAAGCAGAGGTATCGTTGACGTCCAGGTTACAGAAATCCAGACGACCGCTCAGTTTGTCCCACAGGCTCTCGTCAATCTTCTCTTTCATGAAGGTTTCGAGGGCTTCGCGGACAACTTTGGTGTATGCCTCTTTATCCCACTCTGCGCGGCCAACACCCAGAATACGGGTCTCCGGATGGATTTGACCTGCTTTTTCCAGCTGATACAGGGATGGCAACAGTTTCCGGCGCGCCAGGTCGCCTTTTGCACCGAAAATGACCAGGTCGCACGCCTGGGCTGTTTGCGTTACCGCCATGTTTGTCTCCTCGTTTCGGATATCCCGGCTTTTACCGGCCCTCTGGGCGCGGATAGCATTAAGCCAGGCACGTCTTGTAATTTTATTACGCTGCAATGTACTGCTTTTGCTGAATTGAGGACAACCGTTAACCCCGGTTTGACCGCCTCAATTGCTAACTTTTCCCACAATGCCGCACTAAAGCGTCATTTACTGGCGTTTTTTTGTGCGATGTAACCGTTGCCAAAGTTAGACACCGATCATGTAATGAAAAAAAACAACAACATTAGCCGGGCGACTCGCCCTATCACATTTTAGCAAGAGTATATTCTTGCTAAATCGGCCCACGATTTCTTCTGTTGCTGAAATCGCTAAAACCCATGAGTGCCCGCCTTTATGAATATGCTGGAAAAAATCCAGTCACAGCTGGAACACCTTAGCAAATCGGAACGCAAAGTCGCAGAAGTGATTCTTGCTGCGCCTCAGGACGCCATTCACTCCAGCATCGCGACGCTTGCCCGCAGCGCGGATGTCAGCGAGCCCACCGTGAACCGCTTTTGCCGTCGCCTTGAAACCAAGGGCTTCCCGGATTTTAAACTGCACTTAGCTCAGAGTCTGGCGAATGGCACACCGTATGTAAACCGGAATGTTGATGAAGATGATAGCGTCGAGTCCTACACCGGCAAGATCTTTGAGTCTGCCATGGCGAGCCTTGACCGGGTTCGTCAGTCGCTGGATATGTCTGCGGTCAACCGGGCCGTGGATTTACTTACTCAGGCAAAAAAAATTGCCTTCTTTGGGCTAGGATCTTCCGCCGCCGTCGCGCACGACGCTACCAACAAGTTTTTCCGCTTCAATGTCCCGGTGATTTACTCAGATGACGTTGTTATGCAACGTATGAGCTGTATGAATTGTACCGAGCAAGATGTGGTGGTGCTTATCTCCCACACCGGCCGGACTAAAAATCTGGTTGAGCTGGCGCAGTTAGCCCGTGAAAACGATGCCATTGTGCTCGCCATCACATCGGAAGGCAGCCCGCTTGCCCGCGAGGCGACGCTTTCTCTGCTGCTGGATGTGCCAGAAGATACTGACATTTATATGCCGATGGTGTCTCGTTTGGCGCAGTTGACCGTCATCGATGTTCTGGCGACGGGCTTTACTTTGCGTCGAGGGGCTAAATTCAGGGATAACTTGAAGCGAGTCAAGGAAGCGCTCAAAGAATCGCGCTTTGATAAAGAACGTCTTCTCTCAGGCGATGAACGTTAATTTTTGATAACAAAGTTGTAACTTATTAGGCTGTTCGGTTACGTTGTCATGGGTATTCACAGCACACCCTGACCTACCGAGTTTTTGTTCACGCAACACCAAGTTGTTTCAGTCAACGGAGTAATACATGTCCAGACGGCTACGTAGAACCAAAATCGTTACCACCTTAGGCCCGGCAACCGACCGCGATAATAATTTAGAAAAAATTATTGCCGCCGGCGCTAACGTGGTGCGAATGAACTTCTCCCACGGCTCAGCTGAAGATCATCAGCTGCGTGCAGATAAAGTGCGTGAAATTGCCGCAAAACTGGGGCGTCATGTGGCGATCCTCGGCGATTTGCAAGGCCCTAAAATTCGCGTATCGACCTTCAAAGAAGGCAAAGTATTCCTTAACCTGGGCGACAAATTCCTGCTGGATGCCAACCTCGGCAAAGGCGAAGGCGACAAAGAGAGAGTGGGTATTGACTATAAAGGCCTCCCGGCCGACGTCGTCCCAGGCGACATCTTGCTTCTCGACGATGGCCGTGTTCAGCTCAAAGTCCTGGAAGTCCAGGGCCTGAAAGTGTTTACCGAAGTGACCGTAGGCGGCCCGCTGTCCAACAACAAAGGGATCAACAAACTGGGCGGCGGTCTGTCAGCCGAAGCGCTGACCGATAAAGACAAAGCCGACATCGTGACCGCGGCCAAAATCGGCGTTGATTACCTGGCCGTGTCTTTCCCGCGCTGCGGCGAAGATTTAAACTACGCTCGTCGCCTGGCGCGTGATGCAGGCTGCGATGCGAAAATTGTGGCCAAAGTAGAGCGCGCGGAAGCCGTCTGCGATGAAGCCGCAATGGACGACATTATTCTCGCCTCCGACGTGGTGATGGTTGCCCGTGGTGACCTCGGCGTAGAAATCGGCGACCCGGAGCTGGTTGGCATCCAGAAAACCCTGATTCGCCGTGCACGTAAGCTGAATCGTGCCGTGATCACCGCCACCCAGATGATGGAGTCGATGATCACTAACCCAATGCCAACCCGTGCGGAAGTCATGGACGTGGCAAACGCCGTACTCGACGGCACCGACGCGGTGATGCTGTCTGCAGAAACTGCGGCAGGCCAGTATCCTGCTGAAACCGTCGCGGCAATGGCGCGCGTTTGCCTGGGTGCAGAAAAAATCCCAAGCATCAACGTCTCCAAGCACCGCCTCGACGTGCAGTTCGATAACGTTGAGGAAGCCATTGCGATGTCCGCGATGTATGCCGCTAACCACCTCAAAGGGGTTACCGCCATCATTTCGATGACCGAGTCCGGGCGTACCGCGCTGATGACGTCCCGCATCAGCTCTGGCTTGCCTATTTTTGCGCTCTCGCGCCACGAACGCACGCTGAACCTGACGTCACTCTATCGCGGCGTGACCCCGGTTTACTTTGACAGCGCAAGCGAAGGCGTGGCCGCCGCTAACGACGCGGTAAACCTCCTGCGTGACAAAGGCTACCTGATTTCCGGTGATCTGGTCATCGTGACTCAGGGTGACGTGATGAGCACCATCGGCACCACCAACACCACGCGTATCTTGTGCGTTGAGTAAACGTTAGCAGGCGTCCCCCGCCTGCTTTCCCCCAGAAACATCCTCATTAAATCAGCGGCGAGTGCCCCGGCATTCTCCGCTGCATTCGCATGCCCTTTTATCCTCCCTGGAGTTATCACGAAATTGTTAACTCTTGAGGAGGATTTAGTAAGTATTCTTTTTATAAAGTGCAGGCATATGTCCATGAGGAGCCCCGTCAATTCCGCCCGGCTCTCCGTTCACTCTCTGACACAGGAACATCATGATGCTGGTCATTATTCTTGCTTATCTGGGCGGCCTGCTAACCATTGCCAGCCCTTGTATCCTGCCGGTGCTGCCGTTTGTCTTTGCGCGATCCGACCAGCCGTTTGTCCGCACAGGGCTGCCGCTTCTGGCGGGCATGGCGTTAACGTTCACGTTATTCGCTACCTTGGCTGCCGTCGGCGGTGGCTGGGTCGTCGCGGCTAACCAATATGGCCGCGGCGTCGCATTAGTGTTGATGGCCGTTTTTGGCATCACGTTGCTGTTCCCTCGCCTGGCTGAGCGCGTTATGCACCCTCTGGTTAACGCGGGTAACTCGCTGTCTAACCGCGTGGCACCAGGCCAGCCGGCAGGGCCTGGCGCTTCATTTTTACTGGGGATTGCAACCGGGTTGCTTTGGGCGCCTTGCGCAGGCCCCATTCTGGGGCTGGTCCTGACAGGCGCAGCCCTGCAGGGGGCAAACGTAGGCTCCACGCTGCTGCTGCTGTCTTATGCCGCAGGTGCGGCCACCTCGCTGGCGCTGGCGCTTTTGATCGGTGGCAAAGTCTTCAGCGCCATGAAACGCTCTCTGGGCGTAGGGGAATGGATCCGTCGAATTCTGGGCGCTGGGATGTTACTTGGCGTCGTCGCTATTTCTTTTGGCCTGGATACCGGCGTACTGGCCCGACTTTCTACCGCGTCAACCGGCGGCATCGAACAAGCGCTGGTCAAACGTCTTTCCCCGGACAGCACCACGGCCAATGCCCCAACGTCCACCTCCGTGGTGAAAACCTCAGATGACGACACCATTCCAACGCTAACCGATGCTGGCGCGATGCCTTCGTTGAGCGGCGCGACGCAGTGGCTCAACTCGCCACCGCTGACTGCTGAATCGCTGAAAGGCAAAGTCGTCCTCGTCGATTTCTGGACTTACTCCTGCATTAACTGCCTGCGTTCTTTGCCGTATGTGAAAGCCTGGGCCGAAAAATACCGCGATCAGCGCCTGGTGGTGATTGGCGTGCACGCGCCGGAGTTCGCCTTTGAACGTGACGTCAATAACGTCACAAAAGAGGCGAAAAAACTGGGCGTGACTTATCCCATCGCCATTGATAACGATTACAGCATCTGGCGGGCGTTCAATAATCAGTACTGGCCTGCGCATTACTTTATCGATGCCAGCGGCCACATTCGCTACGAGCACTTTGGCGAAGGCGATTATGCACAATCCGAACGCGTTATTCAGGAACTGCTGCGCCAGGCGGGTGCTAAAAACGTTAACAGCGGCATCAGCACTGTTTCTGCCAGCGGCGTAGAACAGGCAGCCAGCGGCCAGAATGATATCTCTCCAGAGACCTATCTCGGCTATATGCGGGCGCAGAACTTTGCCTCTGGCGAAGTCACCGGGGACAAACCGGCAGACTACAAAAAGCCTTCCGCACTGCCTCTGGACAGTTGGGGTCTAGAAGGTAACTGGACCATCGGCGGGGAGAACATCACGCTTAATCGCCCGAATGGCCGCATTGTTTACCAGTTCCATGCTCGCGATCTGCACCTCGTTCTCGGCCCGGGTGCAGAAGGCAAACCGGTGCATTTTAAAGTCACTATCGACGGCCAGGCACCCGGTAGCGTCCACGGTTCAGACGTTAACCCGGACGGCAGCGGCACGGTGACGGAACAGCGCCTTTACCAGCTAATTCGCCAGTCGAGCGGCAGCGGCGAACACACGTTCAGCATTGAGTTTGAAGATCCGGGCGTGAACGCCTATGCCTTCACGTTCGGTTAACCGGGGAGCATTAAGATGAAACAAACACTATTTTCTGCCTGCAAACACCGGGTAGCCTTGTTTAGCGCACCGGTACTGATCGTCGCGGCACTTGTCTTTCAGAATACTGCCTGGTCCGAAGCCGAACGTGCGGTGGCTATTCCTGCGCCACTGCAGGACGAGTCGCCCACGAGCCAGCATCTTGAAACCGCCGTCTTTGCCGGGGGCTGTTTCTGGGGCGTCCAGGGCGTATTTCAGCATGTGAAAGGCGTAACGAGCGCAATATCTGGCTATACGGGCGGCAAAGCACGGACGGCGAATTATGAGACGGTAAGCATGGGGATGACCGGGCACGCCGAATCCGTGCAGGTTATCTTTGATCCGACCAAAGTAACCTATGGCCAGCTATTACAGGTCTTCTTTTCTGTTGCGCACAACCCAACAGAGCTAAACCGTCAGGGACCGGATTACGGGACACAATATCGCTCCACCGTTTTCCCGCTCAGCGAATCACAGGCGAAAGTTGCCAAAGCGTATATCACGCAGCTTAACGCCAGCCATAAGTTTAGTGCGCCGCTGGTCACCACGGTGGAAGAACATGCGCAGTTCTACCCGGCGGAGAAGTATCACCAGAATTTCCTGAACGACAACCCAAATTACCCTTACATTGCGATCAACGACATTCCGAAAGTCGAGCAGCTTAAACAGCTCTTCCCGGAGCTGTGGAACAAAGATCCGGTGCTAGTGAAAGGGTGAAAAAAACCGCGCCAGTGAAATACAGTGGCGCGGTTTTCCATTTCGCAATATGCGCTATTTATTCTTTTTCGGGTACAACTCATCCCGGCAGTACGGCTCTATCTCGCCTTCTTTGCGGGTCTTCAGGAGCTTGAGGATCCAGGTATATTGCTCCGGATGTGGGCCCACCAGCAATTCCACCTCTTCGTTCATCCGGCGAGCGATGGTATGGTCATCGGCATCCATCAGGTCATCCATCGGCGGGCGGATAAAAATATCCAGCCTGTGGGTGTCGCTGTTATAAACCGGGAACAGCGGGATCACGCGGGCGCGACAAACTTTCATCAGGCGGCCAATGGCCGGCAGCGTTGCCTTGTAGGTCGCGAAGAAATCGACAAATTCGCTGTGCTCAGGGCCGTGATCCTGGTCGGGAAGATAGTATCCCCAGTAACCCTGACGAACGGAACTGATAAACGGTTTGATGCCGTCGTTGCGGGCATGCATGCGGCCGCCAAAACGACGACGCACCGTATTCCAGACATAGTCAAACAGCTGATTGCCCTGGTTATGGAACATCGCCGCCATTTTCTGGCCTTCAGAGGCCATCAGCATGGCGGGGATATCGACAGCCCAGCCGTGTGGCACGAGGAAAATCACGTTTTCCCCTTTGGCGCGGATCTCGTCCACAATCTCTTTACCGTGCCAGTCCACGCGGGACATGACCTTCTTCGGGTCACGCAGTGCCAATTCCGCCATCAGCACCATCGCCTGCGGCGCCGTGGCGAACATGCGATCGATGATTGCCTCACGCTCGGCTTCCGGTAAATCCGGGAAGCAGTAAAGCAGGTTAATTTGCGCCCGGCGTCTGGCGCTTTTGCCCAGCCGCCCTGCTAAGCGCCCCACTTTCCCCAGCAAAGGATCCCGGAGCCCCGGAGGAAGAAGCGCCAGCCCCACAAAAGCGCCAACGCCAAGCCATGCCCCCCAGTAACGCGGGTGCAAAAAGGCTCTTTGAAATTCAGGGATAAACTCACTGTGGTTTTTTTTTGCTTTTTCCATGCGGCTCTCTGCAGTTCGCCAGCAGTCTGGCGAGACAAATTTATCGTTATTTTAGCGGGGCAACGGCCGGCAGACAAAAGAAAAAGCCGGCCACTGGAGCCGGCTTTTCGTTAAAGGGAAAAATCAGTCGATGCGCAGTTGCGGTAATACGTCTTTTACCTGCGCCAGGTAATCGCTGCGATCGGATCCGGTCAGGCCCTCAGAACGCGGCAGCTTGGCCGTCAGCGGGTTAACCGCCTGCTGGTTGATCCACACTTCGTAGTGCAGGTGCGGGCCGGTAGAACGTCCGGTATTACCCGACAGTGCAATACGGTCACCGCGCTTCACTTTCTGGCCAGGTTTCACCAACAGCTTCTTAAGGTGCATGTAACGGGTGGTGTAAGTGCGACCATGGCGGATAGCCACAAAGAATCCGGCCGCGCCGCTGCGCTTCGCCATTACCACTTCGCCATCCCCGACGGCCAGCACAGGCGTACCCTGCGGCATCGCAAAATCAACGCCTTTATGCGGCGCAACGCGGCCAGTTACTGGGTTAAGGCGGCGTGGATTGAAGTTCGACGAAACACGGAACTGCTTCACGGTTGGGAAGCGCATAAAGCCTTTGGCCAGGCCCGAACCGTTACGATCGTAGAACTTGCCGTCTTCAGCGCGAATGGCGTAGTAATCTTTGCCGTCGCTGCGCAGGCGCACGCCGACCAGTTGGCTTTGCTCGCGCTTGCCGTCCAGCATTTCGCGGGACATCAGCACGGAGAATTCATCGCCCTTTTTCAGCTTGCGGAAGTCCATCTGCCACTGCATCGCTTTGATAACTGAGCTAATCTCCGCGCTGGTTAAACCGGCATCACGCGCGCTGGAAACAAAACTTGCCCCCACCGTGCCCTTCAGCACGCTGTTAACCCAATCGCCCTGCTGGGTTTCGCTGCTCATTTTGAAACCGTTATCAGTGCGATCGTAAGTGCGCGTTTCGCGGCGCGACATTTCCCAGGTCAGACGCTGCAAATCGCCGTCTGCGCTAAGTGTCCAGGAAAGCTGCTGACCAATTTTCATGTTTCGCAGGTCTTTATCAGCAGCAGCGAGCTGACTGATGTCACCCATGTCGATGCCATACTGATTCAGAATGCTGCTTAGCGTATCGCCTGTAGATACGACATATTCATGAACGCCTGCTTCACCGGAGGTTTTATCATCCAGTTCATCCTGAGGCAGCGTGTCATCTTCGGCGTCCGGGGACTGATCAAGGGGTTCGCTGGCTTCCGGCAGCAGCGAATGTATTTCGCTTTTTTGAAGTTCGATAGTCTTGATTATCGGACTGGACTGCGGATGGTAAATTGACGGTCGCCATACTGCGACCGCCAGAGTGAGAACCGTAAGCGACCCCAGCATAACGCGATGGGGCCGTGATAGATTGTCAAATGCCATGGCGACAGAGCGGGCTATCTGTTGCACGTATTCACTTCCTCGTTAATCTCCTTTCAGGCAGCTCGCATACTGGTTCGCAAGTCCGGTCATAAACTGCATATAGCTGTTTTTACCCAATGCGACTTCAATTCCCAGAGGATCTAAGGTGCCGGAGCGGACATTAGTGCCTCTGGCAACGGCGTTAATTACCGCTGGCCTGAATTGTGGCTCAGCAAAAACGCAAACCGCTTTATGCTCAACCAACTGTGTTCTTATTTCATGTAAACGCTGGGCACCAGGCTGTATTTCAGGGTTAACGGTAAAGTGGCCAAGCGGCGTTAAACCGTAGTGCTTTTCAAAGTAGCCATAGGCGTCATGAAAAACGAAATACCCCTTTCCTTTCAGCGGTGCCAGCACGGAACCCACCTGTTTATCGGCGTCGGCTAAGCCTGACTCGAAATCTTTCAGGTTGGCGTCAAGTTTGGCTCGATTTTCGGGCATAAGTTCCACTAATTTATCGTGGATTGCAACCGCCGACAGCCGCGCCACCTCTGGGGAGAGCCAAATGTGCAAGTTGTATTCACCGTGATGGTGATCTGCGTCACTCTTTGCGCCATGGTCGTGTTCATCGCCGTGCTCATGGTCATCGTCATCACCGCCTTTCATCAGCAGCGGTTTCACGCCGGTAAGAGCCGCCAGCTCAAGCTGTTTTTGCTCGGGAAGCTGGCGCACGGACTTCTGCATAAAGGCTTCCATTTCAGGACCAACCCAAACGACTAAGTCCGCGCCCTGTAAGCGTTTTACATCAGACGGGCGAAGTGCATAATCGTGCTCAGAGGCACCATCAGGCAGTAATACTTCTGTGCTAGTCACCCCGTCGGCAATGGCTGAAGCGATAAAGCCCAGAGGCTTAATGGACGCCACAACGGCGGCGTTGGTGCCGGTGACAGCAGAACCCCAGAGGGCGGCGGAAAATGCAGCGAAAAGAAGTGTCTTTTTATGTAACATAATGCAACTTATCATCGTGATAACCAGAATAATTGTGATATTATAACATCCGCTAACTTATGCAACCCCTGAAATTGTCATGACAAATTTGGTTGAACTGGAAAATATCTCGGTCTCTTTCGGCCAGCGGCGCGTGCTGGCCGATATCTCACTTGCGCTAAAGCCTGGCCGTATTCTTACGCTGCTAGGGCCAAACGGTGCAGGTAAATCCACCTTAGTGCGCGTCGTGCTCGGGCTGGTTACCCCCGACCAGGGCGTCATTAAGCGCGATCGGCATCTGCGCATTGGCTACGTCCCGCAGAAACTTCATTTGGACGCCACGCTGCCGCTCACGGTCAGCCGTTTCCTGCGGCTGCGTCCGGGAGTAAAAAAAGCAGACATTCTCCCTGCGCTTAAACGCGTGCAGGCCGCCCATTTGATAGATGCGCCGATGCAGAAGCTCTCTGGCGGTGAAAACCAGCGCGTTCTGCTGGCGCGCGCATTGCTTAATGAGCCTCATCTGCTGGTGCTGGATGAGCCCACCCAGGGCGTGGACGTCAACGGCCAGCTCGCGCTTTACAACTTGATCGATCAGCTTCGCCATGAGCTGAACTGCGCCGTGCTGATGGTGTCTCATGACCTGCACCTCGTCATGGCCAAAACCGATGAAGTGTTGTGCCTGAATCACCATATTTGCTGTTCCGGCACGCCAGAAGTCGTTTCTACTCATCCGGAGTTTATCTCGATGTTTGGGCCCATCGGTGCCGAACAGCTGGGCATTTATCGCCACCATCATAACCACCGTCACGATCTGCAGGGTCGCATCGTTCTGCGCAGAGGGAATGGACAGTAATGCTTGAATTGTTGTTGCCCGGCTGGCTGGCCGGGGTTTTGCTTGCCTGTGCGGCGGGGCCATTGGGCTCTTTTGTGGTCTGGCGCCGGATGTCCTATTTTGGCGATACGCTGGCTCACGCCTCATTGCTGGGGGTCGCGTTTGGTCTGCTACTCAACGTGAACCCCTTTTATGCCGTTATCGCGGTGACGTTGTTACTTGCCGTTGGTCTTGTCTGGCTGGAGAAACGCCCTCACCTCGCCATTGATACTCTGCTCGGTATTATGGCGCACAGCGCCCTGTCGCTCGGTCTGGTGGTGGTCAGCCTGATGTCCAACGTGCGCGTTGACCTGATGGCGTACCTTTTCGGCGATTTACTGTCGGTTACGCCGTCGGACATTATCTCCATTGCCGCTGGCGTTGTCGTCGTGCTTGGCGTGCTTGCCTGGCAATGGCGTAGCCTGCTGGCGATGACCATCAGCCCGGATCTGGCCCACGTAGACGGCGTCAATCTTCAGCGAGTGAAAATGCTGTTGATGCTGGTGACCGCCCTCACCATTGGCGTTGCAATGAAATTCGTCGGGGCGCTCATCATTACCTCGCTGCTAATCATCCCGGCCGCAACCGCACGTCGCTTCGCCCGGACGCCTGAGCAAATGGCAGGCTTTGCGGTTCTCATTGGTATGATTGCCGTCACCGGCGGGCTGGCTTTCTCGGCGCTTTACGATACTCCTGCAGGCCCGTCTGTCGTGCTGGCCGCCGCTATGCTGTTTATTCTGAGCATGGCCAAAAAGCAGCCCGCTTAAATCTCACGCAGACACAAAAAAGGCGCCCTGAGGCGCCTTCAGACTGCTGACTAACCCCACTGTTTTTTGGTGGGGTTCTGTTTTTGAGCGACCGCAGGTCGCGATCGCGATTTTTTTTCTCTCACCCTGCCAGCGTTTTCAGCCACAGCCTCCGGGCCACATATCCCCTCATGAAGGCCGTCACCATGCTAAAAAGCCAGCAAAGATGCGCCAGCAGCGCCAT